>NZ_AJZR01000053.1:0-57938 GCF_000271925.1 Capnocytophaga sp. oral taxon 412 str. F0487
GCAAATTTGGAAATTAGCAAATGGAAAAGAGGTTAAGAAATTCGGAGAGGCTCAAAAGGGGAGAACCAAAGACAAAGAGAGCTATATTAACTTTGCCAAAATTTCAAACTTTGGCAAAGTATAGTGATAACAAACATCTCTATAACTCGCTTTAAATGGGGAATGTAATGATGGGGAAAAAGGGGAATGTAGGGACGAAAATACTTGTTGGGTGGGGAGGACTCGTAGGACGGGGGGTCGGATAGAGGGAGTTTGTGAGAAGATGTTATGCGGTTAGCATTTTGGTGCATTGGGCGATGCGTTCCTCTAAGGAGCCTTTTAGAATATGGTATTGTATGCCGTGAGCGTTCAGATGTTGCTCAAAAAAAGCAAATACGCTCTCGCGCTCGTGAGGTTTATCGCGGAGGTCGTCGGGTTGCCAAGGAACATCAACATAAGTGAGAAAAAGGGTGTGGTAATGATGTGTGAGGGCTGCGCGCTCTATTTGTGGGTTGCATTTGCCATAGTAGAGGTAAGAATAGACCATTAGTTCGAGCAGACAGGTGTCGCAGAACAAATATTCATTGGCTTGCTGGATACGTTTGTTTTCGAGCAAAACTTGTCCGTGAGCAATGGGAAGGAGGTCGTCCCACGTGCAGGTGAGATGCTGAGTATCCCACTTGTGTTGTAGGTAAGTGCGCATATACTCCTCAGCCCATACGGTTTGGAACTGCTGGGCAAGAGTACGACTAAGAGTGGTTTTGCCGGTGCACTCAGGACCTACAAAGGCGATACGCTTTATCGGGCTGTCTCGTTGCGCAAGTGTTGTTTCCATTCTCTATAGCCCATAATGGCAATAATGGTGAATAAAAAGTACTGAAAGGAGGTGAAGAGCATTCCTTTTTTGAGGTAGAGGGGCACTGAAATGAGGTCGCCGAGAATCCAAAAGAGCCAGTTTTCTACTTTGCGTTTTGCCATTAGCCACATTCCTATCAAGAAAATGGAGGTGGTAAAGACATCGACATATTCGGTAGGGAGGAAGTTGTGGAATCCTAAGGAGATTCCCTGCATAGAAAAGTTGTTTTTGATGTAAGGTTTCAGGTAGTATACCGCAGTGACAAAAACCAAGCTAAAAACACCTAAAAGAGTGCAGATTTGCCAATCGCGACGGGTGGTAGCGGAGATAGTAATCACATTGTCTTGGGCGTTCTTTGCCCATAGTATCCACCCGTAGATACTCATCGCTGTATAATAGGCATTGATAAGCATATCGCCCCACAGCACGTAGTGCCATAGCAGGTATACAAATAACACCGTGCTGATGATACCCGTAGGGTATACCCATATATTTCCTTTTTTAGCCAGCCAAACACTGAGGAACCCAAAGAACACACCTATGATTTCTAAAACCACTAAATGGGTAGGGACTCCTTGATACTGACTAAAAAACCAATTGAAAAACGCTTCCATATCAGATATTCAGTTACGCTTGCTCGCTGGCTTTACTTAGAAGAAAGGTTTATACTCGTGGCGGTCGGACTTTACGATTTTCACGTACATCAGTCCGCGTTCTACTAAGTCGAGGGCTTCTTCTATCTCGGTGGTGAGAACATTCATCACTTGGGTATATTCGCCATAGACTTGGGTACTGAGAGGGTTTTCTTGTACGATGAGCCCAGAGGCGCGCAGTTTCTTGATAAAGTGAATGATAGGACGCTCGTAATCGTCTTGCAACGGGCTAAAAGTAAGTTCAACAGATACTTTCATAATGGTGAATGATTAATTATTAAAGGTTAATTTATATTCGGGACAAAAGTACAAATAAAATGGGAAATTACAATTATTTTACTACCTTTGCGCAAAAATATGTATCTCTTTCAGCCAAAAGAGTAACCCCCTTTTTACCTATATTGAGTGAAGATAAAATGAACTAAAAACACCCTTCGAAAAGGGAATTAGCGAATTTAAGAGGGAGTATGCTTGATGTTTTTGGCTTAATGGAGGATAAATTATTTAATGAATGAAAAAACGGCTTTTCCTACTCGATGCTTATGCCCTTATTTTTAGGGGTTATTACGCTTTTATCAAGAACCCGCGTATCAACTCCAAAGGGTTGAACACGTCGGCTATTTTGGGCTTTATGAACTCTCTTTTAGAAGTAATTAAAAAAGAAAAGCCCGACCACCTTGCTGTCGCTTTCGACAAGGGAGGAAGTGTGGAGCGCACCGAACTCTTTGCCGACTATAAAGCCAATCGCGAGGAAACGCCCGAAGCCATTCGGTTAGCAATTCCGTATATTCACGAAATCTTGAAAGCCTTGCATATTCCTATCATCGAAAAAGAAGGTTATGAGGCTGACGATATCATCGGGACACTCTCTAAGCAAGCAGAAAAACAGAACTACCAAGTGTATATGGTAACGCCCGATAAGGACTATGCACAACTTGTGAGCGATAATATCTTTATATACCGACCTTCGCGCGGAGGTAACGATGTGGAGATTTGGGGCGTAAAAGAAGTACAAGAGAAATTTGAGGTACAAAATCCTTTGCAGGTAATAGACTTCCTCGGAATGATGGGAGATGCGGTAGACAATATACCTGGACTCCCGGGAGTAGGCGAGAAGACCGCTAAAAAGCTACTTGCCGACTTTGGCTCTATGGAAAACCTTCTCGCCCATACTGACCAGCTGAAAGGCAAACTGCGCGAGAATATAGAGAGCAACAAGGAAAAAGGAATCCTCTCTAAACAGTTGGCTACCATTATGCTGGACGTGCCTGTAACGTTTGATGAAGAAGACTTTGCGATGTCCGAACCCGATTTTGAAGCGGTAGGGAGGATATTTGAAGAGTTAGAATTTCGTCAGTTATTACAGAACTTTCTCAGAACGTATCAGCCCCAGATGACAACAACACCCCTGCCACTTACAGGGAATAAGCCCACAGAGGGACAGTTAAGTCTCTTTACACAAGGCGACCTATTTGCCCAACCGCAGGTAATGAGCGAGAAGAAGAACAGTACTAATACACCTCACTTCTACCAATTAGCCGATACCCCAATGGCGCAACAACTGCTCTTGCAGAATTTATTGCAACAAACCGAAGTGTGTTTTGATACCGAAACGACCAGTGTGAACGCCCTGGAAGCCGAATTGGTAGGGATTTCCTTCTGCTGGTCGGCTCACAAAGGTTATTACGTACCTTTCCCTACTGATAAAGCAGAAGCAACAAAACTGCTTGAAACTTTCCGTCCGTTCTTTGAAAATGAGCGTATTGGTAAGGTAGGTCAGAATTTGAAATACGACCTTAAAGTATTGCAAAACTACAACATTGAGGTGCGAGGTGCACTCTTCGATACGATGATAGCCCACTATCTGCTGAATCCAGATATGCGCCACAATATGGATATCCTCAGTGAAACCTATTTGAACTATACCCCTATTGCTATTGAGAGTTTGATAGGTAAAGGTAAGGCGCAACGCTCTATGCGTACCGTTCCACTCGACCAAGTGAAGGAATACGCCGTGGAAGATGCTGATGTTACGTGGCAACTCAAAAACGTATTTAAGGAGGAAATGCCCAAAGTGAACGCCGAGAAAATCTATACTGATTTGGAAGCGCCTTTGATAAAAGTGTTAGCCGCTATGGAACGCGAAGGAGTGAACCTCGATGTACCTTTCTTAAAAGAATACGCTAAGACCTTAGATGCCGATATTGCACAACTCGAAGCCACTATATCCGAGCAGGCAGGGGAGAGCTTCAATTTGGCTTCGCCGAAACAGCTGGGTGATATTCTTTTTGAAAAACTGAAAATTGACAGCAAACCTAAGAAGACGAAAACAGGTCAGTATGCCACTTCCGAAGAAGTATTAGCCCCCTTTGCTTCTAAGCATAAGATAGTAGCCGATATACTTGAATGGCGACAAGTGCAGAAGCTGAAATCTACTTATGTAGATGCCTTGCCTTTGGAGGTGAACAAACTTACCGGTCGTGTACACACTACCTATATGCAAACGGTAGCTGCGACGGGTAGATTGAGCAGTAATAATCCTAACTTGCAGAATATTCCTATCCGCACTCCTCGCGGTCAGCAGGTGCGCAAGGCGTTCATCGCACGCAATCCTGATTATGTGCTTCTCTCTGCCGACTATTCGCAAATAGAGCTTCGCATCATCGCTGCCCTGAGCGAAGAACACAATATGATTGAATCATTCCTCCGCAATGAGGATATTCACCGTTCCACAGCTGCCAAAGTGTTCCACGTGCCTTTGGAAGAGGTAACTCGCGAACAGCGCAGTCACGCCAAGACAGTGAACTTTGGGATTATCTATGGTGTATCGGCATTTGGGCTCTCGGCTCAAACCAATTTGAGTCGTTCAGAGAGCAAGGAATTGATAGACACTTATTACGCTACGTATCCCAACCTGCGAAACTATATCAGTAAGCAAATACAATTTGCTCAAGAACACGGTTATGTAGAGACCGTATTGGGAAGGCGTCGCTATCTACCCGATATTCACTCTCGTAACCAAGTAGTGCGCGGAGCAGCTGAACGCAACGCCGTGAATGCCCCGATACAGGGCTCGGCTGCGGATATCATCAAAATTGCGATGATACGCATACAGCACGAGTTGATTCGCCAACAACTTCAAACCCGTATGCTCTTGCAGGTGCACGATGAGTTAGTGTTCGATGTACCTAAAACAGAGCTCAATATCGTTAAGCCTCTCATTAAAGAAGCGATGGAGAGCGCTTTTAACCTTGCAGTTCCCCTTGTAGCAGACTTAGGGGTAGGGGATAACTGGCTCGATGCACACTAGAATCAGGTAAGAGGTAAGAGGTAAAAGGTAAAGCCAGCGAGGGCTCACAGCTGGGTATGTGAATAAAAGGTAAAAGGTGAGGTGACGCAAACTTTGGTAAAGGTTGTGGCTCAAAAGAGTCATCTCCTTGTTAATTGTCAATGTAAATTATGTACAAGATATTTCCTAAAAAACGCTATCAAAAAACTTTGAGTATTCTCAAACAATATACCCCTCAGGGTAGCACTATCCTCGATGTGGGGGTGGAGAATCCTTTTTCGGCAGTAATGCAACAAGAAGGCTATACTGTGCTTAACACTACGGGGCAGGATTTGGATTTTGAATCACACACCTTACAAGCCTTTAAGGCTGATTTTACAGTGGCTTTGGAAATTTTAGAGCACTTGGTAAATCCTTTGGCAGTTTTGCAGAATCTCCCTACTAAAAGAGTACTCATTACTGTGCCCTTGCGCCTTTGGTTTGCCAAAGCCTACCGCAATACGTCTGACCCTCGCGACTGTCATTATCACGAGTTTGAAGATTGGCAATTGGATATGCTGGTAGAGAAAGCGGGCTTTCGTATTATTTATAGAGAGAAATGGACACACCCTGTGAAGAAGTTAGGTTTACGTCCGCTATTGCGATATTTTACGAATAGATACTATGCCGTGGTTGCAGAGAGAAAATAATAGTTTAATCTGCCTTCGGGAGAGAAATTTAACAAATTGCAACAAATCAAACAAGTTATAGCACGACAGATAGGAGCGAGCTAGATGGTTAGGTGATGAAAAGACGAACAAAAGACGAAGGAAAGACGAACGATGAACGAAGGAAAGCTGAATGTGAAGCGGAGATAAGATGGGAGTGTAGTGCTACAAAAGAGTTTTTAGAGATTGTTTTATAGGGTAATTTACCAAAAAAAAGAGGTAAGAATGCTATGGCAATTCTTACCTCTTTTTATTATAGTTCAATACAATTAAAATATCGCAGAGAACAATTTAGGATTGATGTTTAGGCTACACCAGAACCAGTCTTGGTAACCGCGTTGGTTAGCAGTACCTTTGAGGGCTTTAGTGCCATCGTTAGCAAAATAAGTAGAGTAACCTACTTGCAACCCTATAAAAGGTTGTACCTTTAAGTTGTACACCAAGTCGATTTCACTGCCATAGCTACTGTGTTTTTTGCCACCAACCTCAAATTTAGCAGCAGGTGCAAAATAGTGGAAAGTAGCGCTGAGGTTGCTCTTTTCGCCAGTGCGTACATTGGCAGTGAGATAAGGATTGAGCAAACCTACAGAAGGAGTGAAACCTACATAGTAATAATCCATAAAGCCGTAGAACTTGTGGTTGGTACCGCTGAATGGATTGAATTTCTTATCTTTACCCGAAGTGTCATCAGAGGCGTTGCCACTGAGGTAATCTACTCCAGCGGTTAAGCCAAAGATAGGAGAGAACTTGTAGCCTGCGTTCACTGCAAACATATAAGCGCTTTTATCGGCTCCTGCAGCGTTTTTACCAGTTTGCATATAAGCAGAAGCGCCATAGCTCAACTGGTTACTTTTGCCAGTGTAGTGCGCACCGAAAGTTTGCATATTTTGGTCAGCACTATCATCAGTACGGTAACCTAAGTTAGCAAACAAGAGCGACAATTGGTGCGCTTCACTGATGCTATAGTGTGCGTGAAGCGCTTGCAAGTGTTGATAATCCTGACCCAATCCTGGAGTAAAATTCTGTCCGCTGGGAGTATTTACATTTAGAGTAGGGGTCGTGGTACTTCCCGATTGGTTGTAGGCAAAGAAACCGCGAAGTGTCCACTTTTCAGAAGGTGTCCAATTGAGGTTCACTGCATCGTGGCTACGTCCAGCAGGGTGCCAATCGAGAGAGCCGAAAATACGGTCGTCGTCCAGTGCAATCACTTGTCTACCTACTTTTGCGCTAAGGGTATTCACAAGAGGGAATTCGGCGTAAGCCTCGAAAACCGACATACCGCCTGTTCTATCGACGGCTTGTACTTGTTGCGCTTGCCCCCAAACGTTCACGTTTTGGAGAGAAACGTACAAATGTAGGCGGTCGCTATGCTTATAGTCGAAGTTTAAGCGTACGCGGTTGTTGGTGAGGATAGCAGGCGATTCACCTTCTACTAAAGGGCGATATGCCCCATTGCGGTACTCGAAACGCGGACGAATTTGTGCTGATAGCGTGAACTCGTTATCGGCAGGTGGCGGAGGAGGAGGTGTCATCATCTCCTCCATAGGAGGTTGAGGAGGAGGAACACCTTCATTAGGGGCAGGAGGATTTTCTACCTGCGCAGTTGCTAAAGAGGGGTACAAAACGAAAGCGGTACCCAAAGCAAAAAATGATAATAAATGTTTTTTCATTGGTATAGTGTTTTTAAAATGTTTTACGTTTAAAATAGGTTAAAATACTGAAAATAAGACATAAGACCAAAGCTTCTTATTTAGAATTACAAAAAAAATAAGAATATATCTTTATTTTCTTTTGCAAATGTAAGGAAACTATTTTACATTTGCAACGAAAAGCAACGAAAAAAAATTTTTTTATATAATGGCGACAACAGATAACAACACCCCATCTACTAAAAAAGGACGATGGTTTCGTTTCTTAATTCCCTCGTTAGTAGGGATACTGATAGGGCTTTGTGGATACAAATTTTATATATCCAAAGCATACACCTATCTGTCCGACGACCCCAAGGCGTGTGTGAACTGCCATATTATGGAGCCTGAGTATGCTACGTGGATGCACTCTTCGCACGGTCGCAATACTGTGTGTAACGATTGCCACGTGCCTCACGACAACGTTTTTCGCAAATATTATTTTAAAGCGAACGACGGACTTCGCCACGCTACAATGTTCACCTTCCGTATGGAACCACAAGTGATTAAGATGCACACTCCAGGGCAAACAGTGGTACAAGAAAATTGTATTCGTTGCCATAGTACTTTGGTAAGTGAAGTGCAAGCGGGCAAGGTGACTGCTAAAATGGCACACGCTGATAACGGTAAATTGTGCTGGGACTGCCACCGCGAAGTACCTCACAGCCGTGTGAGAGGGCTTAATGCTGCTCCTCATTCACCTGTGCCTATTGTAGACAATATGCCGAGCAATACTCCCGATTGGCTTGACAAAATGGTGAAAAACAGAGAAAAATCAAATAATTAAAAAAAAACGAAATATAATTTATACAGCGATGAAAAAGAAACATTGGTTAATTGCAGGTTTATTAGCAGTGGTTACCTTTTTATTAGGTCTATTGGCTAATTCGATAATGAACAGATCTACAGAAGCTCAATTGATAGCTAGAGGTGGTAATAACCTTAAAGAAGGTGAATGCCGCAATGAGCTTTATGAACCGTTCTATCCTCGTGAATATGCTTCGTGGGCAGCTACTGCCGACACTACTTTCCGCTCTAAGTATATGAGTAGTAACGATGATGATCTGCTTGAGCTACGTCCAGAAATGGTAATCCTTTGGGCTGGTTATTCTTTCTCTAAGGGATACAACGCTCCACGCGGACATATGCACGCTATTGAAGACGTTACTAAAATTCTTCGTACAGGCGCTCCTACCGATTCTACTCACTCTCCTCAACCAGGTACTTGCTGGACTTGTAAAAGCCCAGATGTGCCTCGCTTAATCAAAGAAGTAGGTGCCGAAACTTATTATAGCGCTCCTTGGGATCAATGGGGTAGCCAAATCGTAAATCCTATCGGTTGTGCTACTTGCCACGATACTAAAACTATGAAATTGCAAGTAAGTCAATTGGCTTTACAAGAAGCCTTCAAACGTCAAGGGCGCGATATCAATAAAGCTACTCATCAAGAGATGCGTTCTCTCGTCTGTGCGCAATGCCACGTAGAGTACTACTTCAAAGGTGATAAAAAATATCTTACTTTTCCTTGGGATAAAGGTATGACTATTGAAAAGATGGAAGAGTACTACGATGCAGAAGGTTGGACTGACTATGTACACCCACTTAGCCGTACTCCTATCCTCAAAGCACAACACCCCGACTATGAACTTTCTCAACTCGGTATTCACGGACAACGCGGCGTTTCTTGTGCCGATTGCCATATGCCTTACAAAACTGATGGTGCTGTGAAATTTACTGATCACCAAATCAGTAGCCCTTTGCGTAACGTATCAGCAAGTTGCCAAACTTGTCACCGCCAAAGTGAAGAAGAATTGGTGAAAAACGTATACGATCGCCAAGATGCTGTATATGGTATGCGTATGAAACTCGAAAAACAATTAGCAAAAGTACACTTTAAAGCTAAATTCTTGTGGGATAACGGTGCTACTGAAGAACAAATGAAACCTACTTTGGCACTTATCCGCAAATCACAATGGCGTTGGGATATGGTACACTCTTCACACGGTGCCGCTTTCCACGCTCCTATCGAATCTGAACGCCTCCTTAGCGATGGTCTTATCTATGCTTATCAAGCTGAAAATAATTTAGATGTGCTTAAAGAAAAACTAAACATCAAAACCGCTTTCGTGATGCCTGATATCAGCACTAAAGCTAAAGCCCAAAAAGAAATTGGTTTGGATATCCCTAAAGAAGAAGCTGCTAAGAAAAGATTCTTAGAAACTATCGTTCCTAAATGGATTAAAGAAGCTAAAGAAAAAGGACGCTTAGTAACCCAAAAGTAATTTAACGAATTACGAATGACAAATGACGAGTAGGGGCGAATGTAATTCGCCCCTATTTCTTACCTCTTATCTCTTACCTAACTATGAAACAATATCCCTTCGCTATTCTCGTAGCGTGCTTATCCCTTATCATAGGGCTGATACTACAACTTACCTTAGGAAGTATCAGCAAAAGCTGGTTTAGCTTTCCTTACAATGTAATAGGAGGCTTTGCCTTTGTGGTACTCACTACAGCTGTATATTTTATTTTTAGAAAAACGAATTTTATCGTGCGCTTTTCATCAGCGCCTTTTGCAATTATTACAGTTGTAACCCTTGGAGTTCTCACCATTGGTCTGGGCAGCATCAATGTAAATCCTCAAGAAGTAGCAAATAGCTTTCTAGGAAAATTAGGATTAGACGACCTTACCAAAACTTGGTACTTCGGCATCGTTTTCGTGTTAGCACTGATGAACCTCTGGTTTTCTATCCTCAAACGCTCAATGGTCTACCAACGCAAAAATATACCTTTCCTCCTCAATCACTTTGGTTTATGGCTTACAATGTTCGCTGGCGTATTAGGTCAGGGAGATATTATACGTCTGAAAATGAACCTTTATAAGGATAAACTCGAATGGCGTGCTACTACCGAAGATGAACGAATGGTAGAACTCCCCATTGCAATGGAACTCAAAGAGTTCAGTATTGATATTTATCCTAACAAACTATTTGTGATTGATAGTACAGGTTCAGCACTACCTCACGAAAAACCTCAAGGCTTTATGCTGGAGAAAGAAGGTGACTATGCAACCCTGCTGAACTGGAAAATCACCCTTCACCAATATCTTGAAAAAGCTATTCCCGATACCGATAGTACCTACATCAATCACACGATGTGGGGTGCGACCAATGCAGCTAAGGTAACCGTAGAAGACCTCCGTACTCACAAAAAGAAAACCGATTGGATTTCTGCCGGAAACTTCCAATTCTCTCCCCGTGCCATTCATTTAGACAATGAGCATACCTTGGTAATGGCTCCTGCCGAAGCACGTAAATTCCAATCTGAGGTATTAGTATATCAAAAAGGAAAACAAGAAGTTTTAGAAGAAAAAATAGAGGTCAATCACCCTATCAGTGTAGGCGGTTGGCGTATTTACCAATTGAGTTATGACGAGCGTATGGGACGTTGGTCAGAACTTAGTGTGGTAGAACTCATTTCCGACCCTTGGTTACCTGTCGTTTATGTAGGAATTTTCTTACTACTTGCTGGCGGTATTGCTCTACTCTTTGAAGTAAAAACTAAAACAGCTAACAAGTAACAGCTAACACTGTTGTTAATTATTAATTGTCAATTGTTAATTAAAAATGTGGCATTATTTTAATCTTATAACATATATTACAGTAGCTTTGTGGCTACTTTCGGGTACGCTTATCTACAGCAAGAGCAAAGCGCTTAGAGGAGTGAGTATTGCAACTCACTTGGTAGCTACCTTAACCATAGGAGGTTTTATTGTTGCCTTATGGCAAAACTTAGACCGTCCACCATTGCGCACACTTGCCGAAACGCGTATTTGGTATGCATTCTTTATGGGGCTCATAGGCTGTGCTATTTATTGGCTCTATCGTCAAAAGTGGATGCTCAGCTATTCGGCTGTAATGGGTATTGTATTTATAGTCCTTACCTACACTCACCCCGATACAATGAACAAAGCCCTAATGCCTGCCTTGCAGAGCGTGTGGTTCGTGCCTCACGTAATCGTGTATATCTTTGCGTATGCGATGTTGGGTATGGCTTCACTCACCGCTTTCTATGGCATTTATCGCTATAAAAAAGGACAAGAAGTACAATCAATCTTTACCGTTATCGATCAACTTGTAAAAATAGGTTATGTATTTCTTACCTTTGGATTGCTTTTTGGAGCCCTTTGGGCAAAAGAAGCGTGGGGACACTATTGGACGTGGGACCCTAAAGAAACTTGGGCGTTTATCACTTGGCTCGGCTATTTGGTATATCTCCACCACAAGTACAATCACAAAGAAAAGAAACCCTTTCAGAGTTTTATCATTGTAGGGCTCGCATTCATACTGTTGCTCATCTGTTGGTTTGGCGTTAACTACTTGCCAACGGCACAAATGAGTGTACATACCTATTCAGGATAAATAATAAAAAAAGCTGTTAAGCCCCCGCTTAACAGCTTTTTTACTTGTTGTGCTACGATTTTTACCGAAAGTTATAACTGCCCGTGTAGCTTACACCTCCCCATTTACTAATTTTCTAATTTGCTAATTCCCTAATTATCCCTTCTCTTTTTCGTCACCACATTCCCCCTCTCCTTGGAAGAGGGACGGGGTGAGGATTCTCTTTCTTTCGCCTCGAACCCCCGTTTTTAACATTTTTAGTGCTGTTGTATCACAGTATTAATCAACAACTTATATACCCTTCCTATACCAATCGTCCAAGATTCGTATAAGCTTCCTATAAGCTCTCTATAAGCTAACCCCACCCAATTTACAGCTCATCTTTTACCTTTTACCTAAATTCCTTCTTCTGAATTTCTCCGTTTCCTTCCGATATACTCAGAGTCTCTTTGAGAAGTTATTTATCAATACTCAAAAAATAAAAATACGTCCTTTTTGTTGTTTTTTTTCGGCAGAGTTGCTACTTTTGCGGTTCAGTAAAGAAAGAGAAATGAACAAAAATATTGTCTCGGTAATTGTATTGTATGCTCCCGAAAAAGAGGTTCTTTACAATATTGAAACCATTAGCAAACTATCACATAAGGTAATAGTAGTGGTGAATCAGTGTGAAGAGGAGATCCTTTTTCAAATAAAAAAGAGTACACCCAATGCCATTATTATTAAAAATGAATGCAATATAGGTCTTTCCAAAGCCTTGAACATAGGAATTAAATATGTGCTCCGGTACTATTCTAATGAGATAGCATATCTTGCTTTTTTTGATCAAGATTCTCTCCCGATAGATGATAACTTCTTTGATAGAATGCTGAACGTTTTTCAGAAAGAAGAAAAAGTAGGTAGTGTAGGAGCTACGGTAGTCGACAAAAAAGGAGTCTCCGCAAAAAACTCTTCAAATGTTCATCGAGTAGAAACTATCATTACATCAGGGAGTATTATCCCAGTAAAGGTACTTCAAAATGTAGGTCTAATGGATGAGACTCTCTTTATAGATTATATTGACTATGAATGGTGTTTAAGAGCAATTCACAAAGGCTATCAAATCTACTTGTCTGACAGCAAAATGCGACACAATATGGGCGATGTATTTGTGAAATTTTTATGGATGAAGAAACCTTATCATAGGAACAAAATAAGACAATACTACATTGTACGCAACGGACTGATTATGTTAGGCAGGAATTATATAAGTTGGAAGTGGAAGTGTAAACATCTTTTCAAACTGCTATACAGAATTCCTATGTACTTTTTCTTATCAGATGACAAAAAAACAACTGTTAAAAATATTAAAGACGCTTTTAACGACTATTTCACAAACAAGAAGCTTTATGCAAAGTATCAATACTAAAATATTATTTATCATAGCTCCCTTAATGTATGCATTTTCCATTTTTGTAGATGTATTTACATATCATTTAAAATATAACCTACACGATGCTAAGAACTATCGCTATTTGTTTTCTCTTATTAATGTTTTTCAGTATTCAGCTCGAGGCTTCATTCTTGTATTTGTGCCTATAATGGCATATTACACCGAGAGTATTAAGGATGAAACACTCATTTGGGAGATGATAGGTCTCGCTCATTTACTTGTTATTTTATTTATTTTCCCACTCTATCATAGGGAGTATAGTCTTTTTTTGTCAAAGTTTATTATTACGCGCCTCAATCAGCTTTTGGGGAAAAAAGAGTACAAAAAGGATTTTGTAGTGAATTTAAATCCTATCACTACTGTTGAAAAGCAATGGCACAAATCTGATTTTCTGTTTTTTGCTTTCTCTTTATCGGCTTTCTTGGTCTACGGTTTTAGTATGACCTTTTTGTATTACATTGCTTATTATTATCCTCAACGTGCTTTGACTCTTAGCTCTTACAGTCAAATTCTGAATATGTTTGGAGCAATGTGTATTTTGTTGTTTCTTGATCCGAGAATAATGGTTTCTATAGATAATGGAAAAGGTTTAAAGGAATTGAATATTCTTACCACAAGCCGAATTGTGGCACATTTTATTTTAATTGTAATATTAATGGTTATTGTATGGAATTGATTTTTACACTTGTAGTTTTGGTCTATGCAAGCTATTTCATAGGGTGTCTTCTCCCTAAAAACAAGTATAAGTTCCTTTGTGCAGTTTTTTTTGTAGGATTTGGGTTCCTTTTGAGGAATATGATAGCTTTCCATCTAACGAAAGATTATGATGCCTACATTCATTACTTTAGTGATAGTTTTGTATTTGTATCGTGGGTAGATTACATTAGCAAAGAGCCTTATTTGTATATCTTGTATCGGTTTTTTGGACTATTTTTTTCAAGCAATGAAACTATCTTTGCGGCTATCTATTATTTAAACTTTTTTCTGATAACAACTTTCTTTGTGTGGCTAATGTTTGTAGACGATGTTAGAACTTGGAAGAAGAACATATTCTTCACCTTGTTTTACTTTTTGTTTGCACACGTGTTGCTCCGCAATGGAGCACAATATGTTATTTTTGCGTATTTTATCTACCTAATTTATCGCAATCGGAACACTTACCTCATTTTTTTAGCTCCTTTTATTCATCTTACCTCTTCTGCCCCTATCATACTGGTATTTCATAGGTGGAAATATTACAGATGGTTACTTTTAGCTTTTGTATTGTTGCTCATTCCGATGCTTTTCTTAGGAAAGTTTGCTAATATTCCATTACTCCATACTATTACCTACAGAATTGTCACTTACAGTCAAGAATATCATTTTAGCCTCGCCCACTATGTATTTTTTGCTACCATTATTGGTGGTTGCGCAGTAGCTTATTACTTTTTGAGGAAGCGTTTCTGGAACCCAATTATTATCACTACGCTAATCATCTATTTGCTAAGTTTTCTCATTAGCCCCATTGCAGGGTTTCGTTATTCTCCTTATCTTTTAATGTCTCTGCTGTTCATTAAAGTAGAAGAGGGAGAGTATGTAAGGTTAAACACCTTACTAGATTATGGTTCAGTTGTTTTGCTGGGCTACTTTTTCTATTCGCTTATCGATACACATTCCAACGATTTGCTACTACAAAATTTCAGTATATGAACAAAATAAAAGTATTATTAGCAACCTTTAATGGTGAAAAATACATAGAAGAACAAATAAACTCTATAGCTTCTCAAAAAGGAGTAGAGGTAGATATTACAGTGAATGACGACGGTAGTACAGATAATACCATTGAGCTGATAAAAAGCATATTTCCTAATATTAATATTCGTATCAACATTCCCCCCACGGGGTCAGCTGCTAATAACTTCTTGAAAATGCTCTCAGAAATAAACTTTGAAGAAAACTTTCAGTACGTAGCCTTTGCTGACCAAGACGATATTTGGTTATCTGAGAAATTACAAGTAGCGATCACTTGCTTAGGTGAACAAAAATCTGACTTATACTGCTCCAATCTTACTAAATGGGATATGGCAACCCAAAGTTTTAGCCTTTTAAAAAAAGATTATCCCCAAAAGAAGTTTGATTACCTTTTTGAAGGAGGAAGTGCAGGATGTACTTACGTATTGACAAAGAAATTCGCAATACAATTAGAACGTTTTGTAAGAAATGTAAGATCAGAAGGCTGGGAAGACTTTTCGCACGATTGGCTTATTTATTTTTTTGCTCGAAGCCGAAACTTTAGGGTTTATATAGACGCTCATTCATATATACACTATCGTCTTCACGGACACAATATTCACGGACATCTGAACCAACTTTCTTGGGCTACTATTAAGAACAAAGTCTCTAAAGTACTGCAGGGCTATCATAAAAAACACGTAGAAAACTACATTCAGTATCTCGATAAAAATGTAGAGGCATACACTATCTATGAGCGTTTTTTGAGAAACTACTTTCAACGTATGGGGGTACTGATACAATACAATACCCAACTGATGCGTAGCAAAAAGAAATTTTTCCTTTTTTTCTTGCTAAATATGTGTCGATTTAGGAGATGATTTTGTATCTTTGCCCAAGATTCTTTTTCAAGACAAACATAACCCTTAAAAAAATAATGAGACACTTACTTACCTTGCTTACCTTTTGCATTGCAAGCTCACTACACGCTCAACAACAACCTGTGGATTATATCAATCCGCTCATTGGTACTTCTAACTTTGGCGCTACGCACCCTGGGGCTATTGCTCTGCGCGGTATGCTTAGCATTTCGCCTTTCAATGTAGCTTTCGATACTACGGGGGTGAAAGCTCCGCTCGAAAAAGACAGTCGCTGGCTTTCTAATCCTTATGTAAATGAAAATAAATTCTTCACCGGACTTACCCACGTGAACCTCAGCGGTGTGGGTTGTCCTGAACTCGGGGTGATTATCGCAATGCCTACTACTGGTAAATTGGAGGTAAATCACCTAAAATATGGCTCAACCTACCAAAATGAGGTGGCTAAAGCGGGTTATTACAGCAATTTCCTCACTAAATACCATATCAAAATGGAAGCTACTGCCACCACTCGTGCAGGTATCACTCGTTATCACTTCCCTAAAGGAGAAGCTAATTTGCTCATCAATCTCGGACTCGGACTCACCAACGAAAAGGGCGCGATGCTCAAATTCGTATCGCCTACCGAGGTGGAAGGAATGCGTATGGTAGGGACTTTCTGCTATAACAGTCCGGAGCTGGCATATCCGGTGTATTTTGTAGCCAAAGTGAACAAAGTAGCCCCTTCTTATGGCGTTTGGCATCAGCCAGAAAAACACCAAGGGGTGGAAGCCCAATGGATGTGGTACAACGGTGACACCCGCCTCAAAGAACAATTTGCCCGTGAGGTAGTAGGCGATAGTATAGGGGCGTATTTCCGCTATAAATTTGATAAAGAGGAAGTTGTGGAACTCAAAGTGGGTATCTCGTACGTGAGCATTGCCAACGCCCGTGAAAACCTTGAAAAAGAGATAGGCAACCGCACTTTCGACGAGGTGTATGCCGCTACCCGCCAAACGTGGAACGATGCCCTCCGCGCTACCGTAGAAGGCGGTACTGATGACCAAAAAACGATATTCTACACAGCACTTTATCACGTGCTTATTCACCCCAACCTACTAAACGATGTGAATGGCGATTACCCTGAGAGCAAGACTAACAAAATAGGCAAAAATCACCAGCGTTATACGGTGTTCTCATTGTGGGACACCTATCGCAATTACCACCAATTGCTCACCTTGCTCTACCCCGAACAGCAACTGCAAATGGTGCGCACGATGCTCGACATCTACAAAGAAAGCGGTTGGCTACCCAAATGGGAACTCAATTCTACCGAAACCTTTACGATGGTAGGCGACCCTGCCAGCATAGTATTAGCAGATACTTACCTGCGCGGTCTCACCGATTTTGATATACAAACAGCTTACGAGGCGATGCTCAAAGGGGCGAATACCCTTGAAAATAACCCTATACGCCCAGGAGTGAAAGAGTATTGGAAATTGGGTTACCTGAGTGTAGACGGAGGTGTAAAAGGACCTGTATCTACTACCCAAGAGTACAATGCTGCTGACTTTGCCATTGCACAAATTGCTAAAAAAATAGGCAAAAAAGCCGATTACGAGAAGTTTAACAAACAAGCCTATTCGTATAGAAAACTATTCGACAAAGAAACCCATTTATTGCGTCCGCGTCACGCCAATGGCAAGTGGTATGCACCTTTCAACCCCGAAAGTGGGGCTAACTTTGAAGAAAATGTAGGCTATATAGAGGGCAATGCGTGGCAGTACGTATATATGGTAACGCACGATGTAAAAGGAATGATCAAGCTAATGGGCGGTGAAAAACCTTTTGAAAAGCAACTTGATTATATTTTCGACAGTAAGCAGTACGATATGGCAAACGAACCCGATATTGCCTATCCGTATCTCTACAACTTCCTTAAAGGCAAAGAGTGGAAAACCCAACAGAAAGTAGACCAACTCATCAATGAGTATTTCCAAAACAAACCTGCGGGACTCCCTGGTAATGAAGATACAGGGGTAATGTCCGCTTGGCTTATCTACGGAATGACAGGTTTTTACCCTATTACTCCTGCCGAGCCTAACTATACCTTTACCTCGCCTAAGTTTACCAAAATCACTTTGAAACGCGATCCAAAGTACTATCCTGCTGGTGATTTGGTGATAGAAAGTAATGCTTCGCCTGAAAATATTTACATTAAAAATATTTACATCGACGACAAGCCTTACAAATCTTATTTTATCAGTCACGAGGCGCTAAAGAATGCAAAGAAAATACGATTTGAGTTAGGTAAGAGATAAGAGGTAAGAAAAGTGTGATACTGAGGCTGTTCAAAAGTCTTAAATCGCCTTTGCGTAATTCGTCACTCGTAATTCGTAATTCGTAATTATTATGCGTAAACTTCATTTAATTCTTTCCCTGATAGCGGGGGTATTCATACTGCTGGGGGCTCTCACGGGGGGCATCTTAGCAGGTGAATCGGTGTATAACCAAACGTTGCCTTACAAAAGTGCAGCGTTTGAAAGCACTACCCTTGCCCAAACAATTGCCGTTTTGAAGGAAAAGAATATAGATGCGCTTAAACTCTCTATCGACCGCAATCACTTTGTGCAAATAGAGACGGCTGAGGGCGAAAAACTCTTTATCCATCCGCAATCGGGGGAGGTCATCAAAGGGGATTACAAACCCTCGAAGTTTATACAATTCATCAAAACGCTACACCGCTCACTCTATATGGGCAAAACGGGACGGGTGATAATGGGACTTACAGCTTTGTGTTTGTGTGTAGTAGCCTTGTCGGGTATATGGCTCATCGCCCGCAAACAGCAACGCTGGGGCAGGTTTTTCCACAAGCTTCCACAAGAGAAATTCTACAATCATTACCACAGTGCTCTGGGGCGCTGGGCGCTCGTGCCTATCTTTATTATTGCCCTCACAGGGGTGTATATGATGCTCGAAACCGTGAAAGTGTTTCCTAAGTTCAAAGCTGAACACAATTACGATGTTAGCACACTACAAGAAACGCCCGTAAAACCCGCTAAAGACTTCCCCGTTTTCCAAGTACCTCTCGCCGAAGTGCGTCAAGTAGAATTCCCTGCTTTTGAAGATGTAGAAGAGGTCTATAAAGTAGATTTCATCGATAAAAATATAGTAGTCAATCAGTTTACGGGCGAGGTGATTAGCACCTCCACCTCTCCATACAAAGGCTTGGCGTATTTGGTGCGCACCCTGCACATCGGCAAAGGGCATTACTTCTGGGCAACCGTCTTGTTGCTCTCGTGTGTGGCGCTGTTGTTCTTCCTCTACTCTGGTTTTGCGATGACCCTGAGAAAACGAAAGAAAGGCATCAACAATCCGTTTGATAAAAGCGAATGTGAATACATCGTGTTAGTAGGCACCGAAGGAGGCTCCACCCGCAAGTTTGCTATCCTTTTCCATAACGAACTCCTCCGTTTGGGCAAGCGTTCCTACCTGACCGATATGAACGCCTACACTCGTTTTGCTAAAGCAGAGCAACTCATTGTATTTACTTGCACTTATGGCGATGGTGAGGCGCCTATCAATGCGACTCACTTTGCGCACTTATGGGCGAAATATCCCCCCACACAACCTTTGGCGTATAGCGTACTCGGTTTTGGCTCTGACTCTTACCCCGATTTCTGCAAATATGCCAAAGAAGTAGACCAACTACTATCGGCTACTGCACAAGCAGAATGTGCGCTTCCTTTATATACCGTAAACGACCAAGATTTCGGTCAGTTTAAAGCGTGGGCAACGGCTTGGGCTATGGCGCAAAAGCTCTCTTTGGCTTTGCCTGATGATTTCAAAGTACAGCCTCAGCGCAAACCGCTCTCTTTTACGGTAACGGAGAAAACGCCCGTAATGGACGACGATATTTTCCTAATAGCGCTACGCCCGTCCCAAAAAAGTAGTTTTGTATCTGGCGACCTCTTGGGCATTACCCCAGAAGACGGGCGCGAACGGCTCTATTCGGTTGCCAAATACCAAGGAGATGTGTGGTTGAGCGTGAAGCTACACTCACAAGGGGTGGTGTCTAACCTGCTGAACAATTTGCAAATAGGCGATACGTTGCAAGCTGCTTTGGTAGCCAACAAACATTTCCATTTCCCTAAAAAAGCGCCCCAAGTGGTGTGTATTGCCAATGGTTCGGGGATGGCGCCTTTTATGGGAATGATAGCCGAAAATACCCAAAAGAAACCTATCACCCTGATATGGGGTTGTCGCCGTGAAGCCTCTTTGGAAATCTACCGCCCTTATATAGAACAGTTTACTCGCGAAGGAAAGATAGCCAACTATTGGCAAGCTCTCTCGCGTGAAGGGGATAAATTCTATGTGCAAGACATCTTGCAAAGAGAAGCTCCTTTCTTTGCTGAACTCATTAAAAACAAAGGAATTATAATGATATGCGGGTCGGTTGCAATGGAGAAAGCAGTGACCGAAGTCTTAGAGGCGATTTGTAGAGAGTATTTAGAAAAACCGCTGAGCTACTACCAAAACAAAGGACAAATCAAAACGGATTGTTATTGATTAGATAAGAGGAAAGAATATGACAACACATTTTTTATACATAGAACCTAATACTTCAATAGAGGAAGTAAAGTTGCTTTTTGAGGCGCATTTGCTTTCAGCTTTGCCCGTGTGCGAAGGCAATACTTTTATAGGGGTACTCCGCAAAGAAGCAGTAGATGAGGAGGATAAAGAAGCTACAGTAGCCGATTATCAATATGCGTTAGAACGCTTTTTTGTACCGCTAACCGCAACGTGGGATGTTGTGGTAGAGGCTTTTGGACGTTATCACACCGATATGTTGCCCGTTATCAATAAAGAAGAACACTTTATAGGCTACTATCACTTAGATGAGTTTGTGCTACAACTCACCCAAACCCCTTTTATACAAGAAGCAGGACACGTGCTTATCTTACAGAAAGATGCACTGAGCTATTCGTTTGCTGAAATTAGCAGAATTGTAGAGGAAAACGGGGGGACGCTTTTAGGACTTTATCTCTCCAATCGCACGGAAGACAACGTGCATATCAGACTCAAACTCGCAAGCGAACGATTTTCGGATATACTACAGGACTTCCGTCGTTATGGCTATGGTATCCTTACCGAAAAAGACGACGATCACTACCGCCAAGAACTCAAAGACATCGCTGATTATTTTGAAAAATACTTAGACTTAGGTAACAGATAAGAGGTAAGAATAATCTTTAACTAAATATACTATGAAACGTTTTTTTATTACTGCTATGCTTTTAAGTATTTCGGCATTTAGCTATAGCCAAATAGCCGTAGGGGTGAAAGTTGCTAATCCGTTTGTAGCAGTTAATGTAATGAAACATCAAATTGCAAATACACCTAAGGGGATTAGAAACGGAGGAGGTATTTTTGGTGAGTTTTATATAGGGGCTTTTAATATAGGAGCTTTTATGCGAATACCTCTAAAAACACATTGGGCGCTACAAACCGAAGCGTTGTTCAAGCGTGAAGGGGTTTGGTTTTTTCATCAAGAGGAAACAATAGAAGAACTTCTCTCTGATCGCGGAGTATATAAATTTTGGTATGCTGAGGTTCCTATCCTGTTACAATGGGAAGGAAAGCGCACCGTAAGAGGGTTTGCTCAATTAGGAGTGTCTCCTAAATTCTTAACTTCAGCAAAGTACTCTGCTGTTTTAGAAAGAAGCGACCATAATGTTACGAACTCTTTTAATAGGGTTGTTCTCAATTTAAATGTTGGGGGAGGTGTTTTATGGAACAGAAGAGATTGGGTTTTTACTGCTGATGGAAGACTCGCTACCAACCTTACACCACTTACCTCTGAAAAGAACACCCCTGATATTGATTTCAGTAAGGCACAAAGCTATTATTTTGCGTTTTCTTTAGGCGCAGGCTACAAACCTTTTAAAAAGAAAGCATTGCCTTTAGAAAGGGCTATTCCTCAGGAAGAGCTCCCAACAATTACTAATGATAGTATTCCTGCTGAGGTGAATACACCACAAGAACAAGATTTTTAATTTTTAACAACATATATTATGAAACGTTTTTTAATCACCATCGTTTTTTTGAGTGTTACTACACTCAGTTTTTCTCAGACAGCCATAGGAGTAAAACTTAATAATCCTTTGGCAACGGTAAGCGTTATAACTCCTAAAACAGCCAATGAAAGCTATAATATAGAGTACTTTGGGCATTCAGGAGTTTTTAATACAGGCGTATTCTTCCGCCTTCCGCTCAAGACCCATTGGGTATTCTTACCCGAAGTGATGTACAAACGCGAAGCTATTCCTTTTCGTCCCGAAGGTTCTGATTTAAAACTATCCGACCGTCATTTTATTCGTTTTGATTGTTTGGAAGTACCTATTTTACTACAAATAGAAGGTAAAAAGAAATTTAGGGGATTTGGACAAATAGGGGTAGCTCCTAAATTCTTACTTTTAGCCTCTTATTCCGAGAAACAATACAGTGAAAAGTATGATATCACCTCACATTTCAGTAGTATTGTGATGAATTTGCATTTAGGAGGAGGTGTGATGTGGGAATTTCCTAAAATCATCCTTACTGTAGACGGTCGTTTTTCTACCAATCTATCGCCTCTCACCAATCAAGAACCTACTCCTTATCTAAACTTTAAAGACGCTCAAAGTTATTACTTTGCCATTTCGGTAGGTGTAGGTTTTAAACTCTCTAAAAACAGACCTTTACAGGAGCAAGAGCCTCCTGTAATTGCTCCACAGCCTGAGAGTACAGCACCTGTAGAAGCACCTACTCAGGAGACAACAGAGGTGAGAGAAGAATAAAAAAGTTTGAGAGGCTACCCGAAAATATTTTAAACTCTTCGGGTAGCCTCTCAATTGCTAACATAAATATTCTTATTCCCTTATTTCAGTTCTCTGATAAGGTACATATACACCGGGAAGTGGTCAGAATATCCCCAAGTGTAATTACCATTGCTCATACTGCGGAAAGGATATCCCTTATAGCGCCCTTTGGGGTTAGCCAAATACGAGCGATTAAATATCCCCGTTTTCCAGTAGCGGTAACTGCTCTTGTCTTCTTTTAGCAAATCATAAGTAAAGTAAAACTGGTCAAAGAGATTCCATCCGTCCTGATAGGCTAACGTTCCCATTCCTTTTTTCAGCATAGCCTCCATAGGGTTAAATAACTCTCCTTGTTTTACATCTTCTTTTTTGTCTTTGGTCTTTAACACATTCTTAAAGCCTGAGTTAATAGGGTCGTCGTTAAAGTCACCCATTGCTATCACTTTAGCATTAGGGTCTTTGCTGAGGAGTGAATCTATAATTTTCTTGTTCAAAGCCGCCGCTTTTTCACGACTGGGTCTACTTTTAGCTTCTCCTCCAAAACGCGAAGGCCAGTGGTTTACTATAAAATGAATCATTTCACCGTCCAATTCACCACTTACTAACAGTTGGTCGCGAGTGTAAAGAGGCTTTCCGTCATCTTTGGTGAGGTATAGAGGGTGTGGAAATGAAGCAGTAGGTTTAAACACGCTTTTCTTGTAGATGAGGGCTACATCCACCCCACGAGCGTCGGGTGATTCGTAATGTACAATCCCATAATTATATTTCCTCAAATATTCGGTATTGATAAGGTCTCTCACTACCGCTTCGTTTTCTATTTCGGCAAGACCTACTATATCGGGGGCGTGTTTGGTAACATCACTTCCTATCTCCGAAATTACTTTGGCTATCTTGTGTACGTGGTCGTTATACACCTTACTTGTCCAACGGTCAGCTCCCTCAGGAGTGCGGTCATCATCAAACTTATGAGGGTCATTAATCGTGTCGAAAAGGTTCTCAACGTTGTAAAAAGCAACGGTTCTCACAGCAAACTTCTTTTTTTCTTGTGCGTTTATGTAAGGTGTCATCAAGATGAACGACACCATTAAAAATACTATTCTTTTCATCTATATTAGTTTTAATTTGTTAGTCTTTAGTTATCTCAATGTTTTATTGCCTCTCTTAAAATCTTATCCTTCCTCATTTGCTAATTTTCTCATTCCCTAATTTCCTCATTCAATCGTCTGTCGTGCTACGGCTAATCGCCTGTCGTGCTACGACTAAAAATCCTATCCAAAAGCCCTTTTTTCTTTTCTTTCCCTTCCTGTGTAGCTGTTTGAGTGCTTGGTGCTGTCGCAGGTGTATTGGCAGGATTTACCACATCGTCTACCGATATATCTTCCTCATCTTCCACATTGTGTAGCTTACCTTTGCGCTCATAAATCCGATAATGCACATCTCCTGCTCTTATGGTATCTTTGGCAGTACTGCTCAAAAGGCGGTCAAAGAAACCTTCGCGTACAGTAGGCTCACATTCAGTTACCTCCGTACGTATCTCTTCGCTTACCTTAAAAGTAGCTCGCGTTAGGTCTTTATACTTGCTGTTGCGGTTCAGTTGCGATACAAACAAGGCAGCAATAGGCAATGCCGAGTTAGCTCCTTGTCCCAAACGCGTACTTTTAAACCCTATCTGCTGGTCGTTACCCACCCACGTAATCATCACAAGGTTGGGAAGCATTCCCGCAAACCAACCGTCTTTATTGTCTTGGGTCGTACCAGTTTTACCCGCAAGGTCATTGGTAAGTCCGTATTGCCCACGCATACGTGATGCGGTACCTTCGTTCACGGTCGAGCGCATCATCTGTATCATTATTTGCGCAGTGCGTTCACTCAGTGCAGGAGCTAAAACCTTAGGTTTGCGTTCCCATATTACTTCCCCTTTTTTGTTCTCTATTCGGGTGATAAAATAAGGCTCTACAGGCACCCCTTTGTTCGCAAAAGCCGTATAAGCCTTAGCTACTTCTATCACCGATAGTTCAGCCGAACCCAATGCTATCGAAGGCACATTCGGTAGGGGAGAGGTGATACCTAATTGTCGTGTTTTCTTTATCACGTTCTTTAACCCCGCATAAAAGAGCGTTTGTACTGCTATGGTGTTCAACGATTCTCGTAATCCCTTGCATACTGAGTAATATATGTTAGGATCTTCGTCAGTCTTAGAAGCGTTGCGTGGCGACCAATATTCGTAATCAGCATAGGTCAAAGGCAGGGGCGAAAAGTGCGTGCACACAGGCATTCCCATCTCTAAGGCAGTAGCGTATACTATCGGTTTAAAAACTGAGCCCACTTGGCGACGGCTTTGTAGGATATGGTCGTACTTAAAGTAGCGGAAGTCTGCTCCACCCACATAAGTTTTAATTGCCCCCGTTTGAGGCTCTACACTCACAAATCCCGTGTTTAATATGCGTATAAAACGCGACAAACTGTCCAATGTACTATGCCTTTTAATACTGTCTTCGGTATAGAAAGATAAATCCATCGGCTTCTTCTCACTCAGCTTCGCCCATATCTGCGATTCCGAGAGTTTCTGCTCTTCAAGTTCTTTATAAGCAGGCAACTTCTTCACTTCTTCCTTAAACCAGTCACTGTCCAAGTTCCAAGGAGCACGTTTGCCATAGGTCTGTTCAAAATCTTGTTGTAACGATGTCAAATGCTTTTCCACTGCTTTCTCAGCATATTCCTGCATTGTCTTGTCAATAGTCGTATAGATGCGCAATCCATCTTTGTAGATATTATAAGGCGAACCGTCTGGCTTCTTCACGTCTTTCAGCAGTTCAGGTAATAGTAAGCGTATTTGCTCTACAAGATAAGGTGCTACACCATCTTTTTCAGCCGTAGTTGCCGTAGTTTTAAGAGTGTCTCTTGTATGAACTTTAAAGTCGTCTTCGGTCAGCAAGTTGTTTTTCTTCATCTGTGCCAATACCACATTCCGACGCTCTTCACTGCGCTTGGGCGAGGTACGCGGATTATAGCTATTCGTCGCTTTAAGCGTACCGATAAGCGTAGCCGCTTCATTAAGCGTAAGGTCTCTCGCCGATTTGTCAAAGAATCGTTGCGCCGCACTTTCTATCCCGTAAGTATTATCGCTGAAAGGCACAGTATTGAGGTAAAGCGTCAAGATTTCCTCCTTGCTGTATACCTTTTCTATGCGTCTGGCTATAATCATCTCTTTGATTTTGTGTATAGGCATCGAAAGTTTCCCGTAGCGCTGTCCACGCCCATAAATATTTTTAGCCAACTGCATTGTAACAGTACTTCCCCCTCCTGATGAGTCGTCTTGCAAAAGCAGTGATTTAAAGAACACCCTAAACAAACTCTTCGTGTCTACCCCTTTGTGCAAGTAAAAACGCTCGTCTTCGGTAGCGATAAGTGCGTTGATAAGATAAGGCGGGAAGTCCTTGTATTCTATTTTAGTACGGTCGAAGATATAAAATTTCCCTATCAATTGGTTCTCGTAATCGTAAACAAGACTCGCTTCCGATTGGCGCAACTCTTTCAAATCCTCCTCTGAAGGTAACCTGCCAAAAGCCCCAAAGTAAATTAACAAGATGAGCAACAGTATACCTGCTACGCCTATCCCAATCGGTATACCTATGCATTTGAGGTAAAACTGATAAGGTTTAGCCCGCAACCATTGCCAACTGCGGTGGAATATGTTGCCCGTATATACTATCTGTTCCTGTTCCTTTTTCGGAGCGTTTTTTCTATTCTTATATCCTTGGTAAAGTCTAAAGATACCATAAGGAATTATAAGCAAAGCGAAGATAAATACCGCCCAGAGCACTTTTAAGGCATAACGTAGTAATTTATATACCATCGAAGCCAAAGCGATACAGCCTTCTAACAACCGTGATAGCAGGGTAGCAAGCGCAAGACCGCCTTGTGTAAGTAGCTTCTTAAACGATATATTTTTCAGATTCATACTTAGTTTTAATGATGTTTAAAGTACAAAAGTACGATATAATTTTCAATTAACAAAGAATCCCACCGTTTTTCTTATTCCACTTTATAGCAATTTAGGGTCTAGTTCCTTAATAAGTTTCTCTCACCGCTTACACCTTTCCTAAACCTCTCCGAATTTCTTAACCTCTTTTCCATTTGCTAATTTCCAAATTTGCCAATTTGCTAATTCTCTAACCCGCCTATCCTCTTTCCGCCACCTCCCTATTGTCTATGGACTAATACCTCACACTTCCCCATTTACTAATTTTCTAATTTGCTAATTCCCTAATTATCCCTTCTCCTTTCCATCCCTACATTCCCCCTCATTGAGGTAGCCAGCGACAGCTGGGTATGTGCATCGCGAGAGCGGAGTATGTAAATAGGAAGATGTTTTCCCCTCATTACCTTCAACTTTCCGTCACCACATTCCCCCTCTCCTTGGGAGAGGGACGGGGTGAGGATTCTCTTTCTTTCGCCTCGAAACCCCGTTTTTGCCATTTTTTGCGTTGTTGTATTACACTATTAATCAATTATTTATACACCCTTTCTATACCAATCGTCCAAGATTCGTATAAGCTTCCTATAAGCTCTCTATAAGCTACCCCCACCCTCCTTACAGCCTTTTTTCATCAAAAGACCTCTTAGTCTTCTTCTGAAAATCTTCGTTTCCTTCCGAATTCTCCTATGCGTCACTTTTAGGGGTACACACTTTGCCAAAGTTTTTGCCCGTGTGGCTCACACTGCCTGTGCGGCTCGCACCTTTGGCAAAGTTGAATAAACTGACAATATTTACTCATTTCCTAATTCTATAATCGTGCTACAACCTCCCTCCACATTCTCTCATTTTCCCATTCTCTCATTTTCTAATTTTCTCATTTCCCTCGCCTGTGTAACTTACACCGCCTGTCGTGCTACGACCTCACACCTCCGATTTTCTCCGTCTTCGTTTACTATCTGTTAATTTCCTAATTTTCTCATTTTCTAATTTGCTAATTTCCCCGCTTTTTTTATTCTCAGAAACATCTAACAATCAAAATATTGCATTTCTTTGTAGTACTTTTGACGTAGTACGTCATATCGTTAATTTTTCATTGTAGTAGTTTTGACGTAGCTCTTTTTTTGGAGACAAAAGAAACTTTTAGCAATTTTGCGGTGAAAAAAATCAACAACATATGGAAATAAAGAAAATATTGTTTTTCTTCCTGATGTTTTCTCTAACCGTTACCCTGCACGCTCAGCAAATTACCGTACAAGGTACCGTTTATGAAGAAGGGACTAAAAACCCCATTCCAGGAGCAAACGTAATTGTAAAGGGTACTACCCAGGGTACTTCTACCGACTTCGAAGGGCACTATACACTTCCCAATGTGCCCTCCAATGCCGTCTTAGAAGTCAGCTTCGTAGGTATGCAGACCCAAAATGTAAAAGTAGCAGGACGCTCCCGCATTAATGTTACTTTAAGAGAAAATACTCAAGAGCTCAAAGAAGTAGTAGTGATTGGGTATGGAGCCGCTCAAAAACGAGACCTTACAGGCTCTATCGTCAGTCTTAAAACCGATGAATTTGCTGACCGTCCGTCTACCAACCCCTTAGCCTCTATCCAAGGAAAGGTAGCTGGCGTGCAAATCGTCAATACAGGCCGGGCAGGGCAAGACCCCGAAATACGTATCCGCGGTACAAACTCTATCAACGGCTATACACCTCTGTACGTAGTCGATGGGCTCTTTACCGATAATATCAACTATCTGAACCCGCAGGATATCGAGTCTATGGAAATCCTTAAAGACCCCTCGTCTCTCGCAATCTTCGGGGTTCGTGGTGCCAATGGGGTGATTATCATCACAACCAAGAAAGCCAAAAAAGGACAAACCATCGTAAACATCAATTCTTCCGTAGGCTTAAAAGTCATCAACGACCGTGTTGCAATGACTGATGCCGAAGGCTTTAAAACTCTTTATGATGAAGAGTTAGCCAATAAAGGCGCCAATCCGTTTGATTATACCCATTGGCAAGCTAATACCGATTGGCAAGATGAAATCTTCCGCCGTGCGTGGGTGTCCAATCATAACGTGAGCGTAGCTAGCTCAGGCGAGAAAGGGCGCTTTTATATGGGGGCAGGCTATACCGATGAAGAAGGCTCTATCAAGCACGAAAAGCTCTCCAAACTCACCCTCAACCTCAGCAGCGATTACAACGTAACCGACTTTTTGCGTTTTGGTTTCCAAGCCAACGGCTCACGTATCCTACCTGCCGACGGACGCGGTGTAGAAGCAGCGCTCAAAGCGGTTCCTATTGCCCCTGTGAAAGATGAAAATACAGGTTTGTTTTACGATATGCCTAACTTCCAAAATGCACAGGTATACAATCCTATGATACGTGTAGAAGAACAAGCTAATAATGCCAAAGCTTCTATTCACCGTTTAACAGGGAACATCTATGGAGAATTGAAGTTCTTGAAAGACTTTACTTTCAAAGCCACTTTCTCCGCTGATTATAACGTGCACGAAGAACGCAAATTCGACCCTCTTACCTATGTGTATAGTCCTTTAACTCGCGATAAAAAACACATAGGAGGGCAGTATGAAACCCTTTCACAATCTAAGGCAACCACTTTGCGCACTCAGCAAGATTACATACTTTCGTTTAAAAAGCAATGGGGGAAACACAATCTCAATGCAATGACAGGGCTCACTACTGATTATAAAGAATATTCTAAGTTAAATGGAGCGCGTAGTCAGCATATGGACGATATTATCTTTTCTCCTAACGGCAATACCGATAAATGGTGGCTTTCTTCTTTTGGAGCTAAGAATTCTTCCAATGGTTCTTCACAAAACAGACGTTTTACTATGTCTTACCTTCTTAGAGCTCTTTATAATTACGACAATCGTTATTTGCTCAACGCTTCTTATCGCCGTGATGGAGCTTCAGTATTTCATCGCTTGGGCAATACGTGGGACAACTTCTACTCCTTTGGCGCAGGTTGGGTACTCAGTGAAGAAGCCTTTATGAAAAACCAAAAAGTAGTAGATTACCTCAAACTAAAAGGTTCTTGGGGTGTGCTGGGTAACCAAAACACAGGTAATGACTACCCTCTTTACCCTAGATTAGTAAGTTCAAGTAGTGCTGTTTTTGGCGACCGCATTATTACAGGCTATGTACCTGCCTATTTAGTACAAAACTTAGGTTGGGAAAAAACTTATGCGTGGGAAGCCGGTGCTGAGTTTCGCTTCTTGGGCAATCGCCTCAGTGTAGAGCCTGTCTACTATCATAAGAAAACCAAAGACCTTATTGTAAATCTGCCTAGCCTTGCAGGTACACAAAACTCTTTGGAGAACCTCGGAGAGATAGAGAATAAAGGGTGGGAGATTTCAGCCTCTTGGCAAGACCAACTCAAAGAAAGTGGATTTAGTTATGGTGTAAGTGCCAATATTACCACTATTGATAACAAAGTGCTTTCATTAGGTCGTAATGCTGAGTATGCCGTTTATAGTGGTCCAAACGACGTAGCGCGTAGCTTGGAAGGCTATCCTATTGGTCATTTTTACGGCTACAGAGTGATTGGTGTATATCAAAATTATCAGGACATTGCCAATTCTCCAGTAAATTCTTTTGGAGCTAAACCTGGTGACCTTAAATTTGCCGACCTCAACGGTGATGGTGTGATAGACACTAAAGACCGTGAGATGATAGGTAATCCTACCCCAGACCTTACCTATGGTTTTAGTCTCAATGTCGGCTACAAAGGCTTTGACCTTTCAGCAGAGTTTATGGGAGCTTATGGCAACGAAATCTATCGCGGTTGGGGCGAAAGTGGTTATGCGACCCTTAACTACCAAGCACACCGCTTGAACCGTTGGCACGGCGAAGGCACTTCCAATTGGGAACCTATTGTAGATAACAGTCGCCCCATCAATCGTATGAACTCTTCATACTATATAGAAGATGGTAGCTTTTTCCGCTTGCGCAACGTGCAGTTAGGCTATAGCTTGCCACAAGACGTATTACAACGTCTAAGAGTACAGAAATTGCGCTTCTATGCCAATATGCAAAACCTAAAAACTTGGCATAAAAACACAGGCTATGTCCCCGAAATAGGAGGTAGTGCCTTATCTTTCGGTATCGATACGGGTACTTACCCTATGCCAATGATTATTACTTACGGTGTAAATATTACTTTTTAATTAACAATTATGAAAAAGAATGTAAACCATATTATAGCAATAGGATTAATGGTAACAAGTGTTGCCCTCTTCACCCATTGCAACAAGTTCGACCAAGAGCCTCAAGGCGAATGGTATGAAGGAGAACAAAAAGGAGCCGCTGGTACTTATGAAGCCGAAGTTTTTGGGATGTATGGTAAAATGCGAGCTTCTTCTATCACGTCAGGATTGCCAGCTTTGGCGGTGCACAGCTTCCGTAGTGAAGATGCTGAAAAAGGCTCTAACGAAGGAGACTCAGCTGATTCTAAGAATGTAGACGAATTCAATTACGTAGCTACCAATGGTCTTGTATCACAGTATTACGACGGAAACTATGAATTGATTTTCGCAGCAAATACTGTAATTGACAAGATTAATAATGCCGATCAAGCCTCTTTGGCAGAAACAGATAAAGTCAACAGAGGAGAAGCTCATTTCTTCCGTGCTTATGCTTTTTTCAATTTGGTGCGCGCTTTTGGTGAAGTACCTCTTATTAACTTCTCGGTGAAAAGTAGAGATGAAGCCAATAAACCAAAAGCATCAGTAGAAAACATTTACGCACAAATTGATGCTGACCTCGCTATTGCCGAGCGCGATTTACCGCGTATGTGGCCTACGATGTTTGTAGGACGCCTTACTTGGGGGGCTGCTCGCGCCCTGCACGCTCGCACCTATATGATGCGTAGTAATTGGCAAGAAATGCATACCGCTTCTCTGGATGTAATTAACTCAGGATTGTATAATCTAAGTGCCGATTACAATAAGATTTTCCGTGAGACAGGCGAGAATGGACCCGGTTCTATTTTTGAATTACAATGCACTTTTGATAAGGCATACGGAGCAGAACAAGTAGGAAGTACTTTTGCCCAAGTACAAGGAGTACGCGGTTCAGGGCAATGGGATTTCGGTTGGGGTTTCAACTGTCCTACTCAATACTTAGCTGATGCTTTTGAAGCAGGTGACCCTCGCAAAGATGAAACCTTGCTTTATTTTGCTAAAAATATAGCAGAAGCCAACGCTATGCAGCCTAATACACCCTATGGCGAAAAACCAATCGCTAATAATGATGTAGTGAATAAGTATTACAACAAGAAAGTATATACTGATCCTGCTTTGCGTCGCACCAATAGCAAGTTTGGTTATTGGTTCAATATTCGACTTATTCGTTATTCAGATGTACTCTTAATGGCTGCCGAAGCAGCTAATGAGCTTGGTAACAGTGCCGAAGCCCTTACCTACTTGGAACAAGTACGCGCCCGTGCGAGACGAACTAGTAGTACCCCTGTACTTCCTGCCGTTACTACCACTAATCAAAGTGATTTGCGTACGGCTATTCGTCACGAGCGCCGTGTAGAACTGGGTATGGAGTTTGACCGCTTTTATGACTTAGTACGTTGGAATATAGATGTAGAAACTCTTCATAATGCAGGTAAAGCCTCTTATCAAGTAAAACATCGTTTGTTCCCTTTACCACAAACACAGATAGACCGTTCTAATGGAGTACTCGTTCAAAACCCTAATTATTAATTGAGATAACAGGTCTAAACTTAGCCAAAGTTTCAAACTTCGGCTAAGTTAAAAATCTAAAATTTACTACAATGAAAAAATATGTATTATATATCAGTTTTATGGTGAGTCTGACAGCCTTTACCAGCTGTTTCCAAGACTTAGACCAAGACCCTGCGTTTGATTATCCCAAGCAACCTCCTATCTTAGACTATGTAAAGCCTAAATTGGCTTTTACTTTTGAGGATAATAGTGAGGATATGAGTGTGTATAAAGCAACTACTCAGGTAGTAGGAAATGCTTCTTATACACAAGGAAAAGTAAAGAAAGCTTATCAAGGAGCTGATAATAGCTATATACTTATCACACCTCCTACTACTCCCCATAATGGTGATAAATCGTTGCACGATGTATTGAGTAACTTAGGTAGTTTTTCTATCGCTTTTTGGATAAATGCCGAAAAACCTACTAAGGCAACAGGATTATTTTCTTTAACCAATAACAAAGGCTTTTGGAGTTATATAGACCTATTTATGGAGCCAGGTAATTCAACACAAACCAATGGACGTTTTAAACTGCATTTGAGCAACGGTACCGAAAATGGTTGGGTAGATAAGGTAATCCCAGAAACATTAGGCAAATGGGTACATTTGGTCTTTCGTTATGATGCTACCACAGGTAAGGTTACTATTTTTCGGAATGGAGCAGAGGTACATTCGCAAGAGTTTAAGACTTTGGGAGGCATAGCGTGCCCCAACTTAGGTACTCTTGTAATAGGAACGCTTCCTTTTCAAACTACTCCTCCGCTCACTACTGGGGCAGGAGCACAAGGATGGGCAGGATTCTACAAAGGTCAGTTAGACCAGTTTTATTTCTTTAATGAACCTATTAATGATGTTCAAATAAAAACATTAGCGAGTGAAAAATAGATATTTAATAATTTTTATCATCTTTCTTTACAGCATTAGTATCAGTGCTCAGAATGAGGCGTATACCAAAGGCGTATATGTGGATAAGCAAAAGAACAGTATGCCTTATCGCTTTCTTCAACCTAAAAAAATGGAGAAAGGCAAGAAATACCCTTTGGTGCTCTTCTTGCACGGAGCTGGCGAAAGAGGGAACGATAATGAGAGTCAGTTGCGCAATGGGGGCACGGTGTTTAGCAATCCTGCGAACCGAGATAAGTATCCTTGCTTTGTGCTCTTCCCTCAGTGTCCTGAGGGGGCATATTGGTCGCTTGAAAAGCGTCCTGAAAAAGGTTACAAAAGCGGTAATCCTTTACCAAAGGACGCTCCTATTACCAGTCATTTACGGTTGGTGAAGGAACTTTTAGACGAGACTTTGGCTACATATCCTATCGACCCTAAACGAGTGTACATTATGGGCATTTCGATGGGTGCGATTGCTACTTTGGATATGGTGTATCGCTTCCCCGATACCTTTGCCAAAGCTGTCTCGATATGTGGAGCGACTAATATAGAGCGTATGCGTGAGTTCAAAGGGAAAACAAAATTCCGCTTTTATCACGGTGATATTGACGATGTGATACCGGTCATTTACTCGCGCGAAGCCTATGAGGCGTTGAAAAGTACTGGCAAGAAAGTAGAATACATAGAGTTCTACGGAGCCAATCACAACGCTTGGCACCCTGCTTTTAACACCAAAGACTTTTTAGAATGGAGTTTTAGGTAAGGTAAAAGGTGCGAGCCGCACAGGCAGTGTGAGCCACACGGGCAAAAACTTTGGCAAAGTGTGTACCGCAAAAAGTGACACACTGGAGTTTTCGGAAGGAAACGGAGCAATTCGGAAGAAGGGAGGGAGAAATTTTGGCGAAAAAAAGCTGTAAGGAGGGTGGGGTTAGCTTATAGAGAGCTTATAGGAAGCTTATACGAATCTTGGACGATTGGTATAGAAAGAGTGTATAAATAATTGACTCATAATATAATACAACAATACAAAAAACGGTAAAAACGAGGTTTCGAGGCGAAAGAAAGAGAATCCTCACCCCGTCCCTCTCCCAAGGAGAGGGGGAATGTACGGACGGAAAATCAAAAGAAACCTCCTCTTAGCCCCTTCAATGAGGGGGAATGTGACGAGTCATTTATTCGGTAAGCCCCCGAACCTCCGAAGGGGGACAAGCTGTAAAAGGAGACAAACCTCCGCCCTTACACATACTTTGCTTTCGTGGGGCACATACCCAGCTATTGCTGGCTACTTTCAAAGGGAGAAATTAGTGAAGGATAGGAACACGAGCTATAAGCTCGCACTAGCGGGGAGATAAGTAGCTGATGTTGCTAGATTGCACAGATTGCAATATAAATATAACTGTAAATCAGTATTAATATTATATTGAATTGATGTTAAAATAGAAAAATATACAAAATATGAAGCATTTCAAACAGATAAACAGAACATTTTTTGTGCTTCTTATTGCATTCTGCGCGTCGTGCAGTTGCAGTAAGGACAGTAAGAAAGGGGGTAATACGCCTACTCCTAAACCACCTGTTGAAAAGAATCGTCCGATGGAATTTGCTTCCGACGATGCTTTCTTGGATTATATTCAGCGTTCGCACCTCAACTATATGTGGGACGGTGCCGAACCTAACTCGGGGTTAGCCCCTGAGCGCAATCATATGGACGTGCCTTCCGATGATGCTCATATCATCACTACGGGAGGTTCGGGCTTTGGGATTGCAGGGCTATTGGTGGGTGTAGAGCGCGGTTTTATCCCTCGTGCACAAGCGGTAGAAAGATTTACTAAAATCGTAACGTTCTTGGAGAAAGCCGACCGTTATCACGGTGTATGGTCGCACTGGATAGACGGGCGTACGGGTAAGACCAAACCTTTTGGACAAAAAGACAACGGGGGAGACCTTGTGGAAAGCGCTTTCTTGATGCAAGGATTGCTTTGTGTACGTCAGTATTTCAAAGACGGGAACGATACCGAAAAAGCCTTAGCTTCTCGCATTGATAAATTATGGCGTGAAATGGAATGGGATTGGTACCTAAACGGACAAGATGTGCTCTATTGGCATTGGAGTCCTGATTACGATTGGCAGATGAATTTTCCTCTGAAAGGTTATAACGAGTGCCTAATTACCTATATTTTGGCAGCTTCTTCGCCAACCCACACCATTCCTGCTTCGGCTTATCACAACGGTTGGGCACGTGGAGGAGCTATTAAAAGCTCTCAGGTAACGTACAATCTACCATTGATTCTCAAACACAACTTCGCAGAACAATACGGAGGTCCCCTATTTTGGGCGCACTATTCGTACATAGGGTTGAACCCCAAAGGACTCAGTGATGATTATGCCAATTACTGGGATTTGAATCGCAATCACACCCTTATCAACTACAAATATTGCCTAGAAAACCCGAAAGGTTATAAAGGTTATGGGGCGAACTGCTGGGGACTTACCGCCAGTTATTCAGTAAAAGGGTACTCAGCCCACAGCCCTAGTAACGATTTAGGGGTAATCGTGCCTACTGCTGCACTTTCCAGTTTTCCTTATACCCCTCAAGAATCAATGGCTGCGCTCAAGCATTTCTATTACGATTTAGGAGATGTGATATGGGGTAAATACGGCTTCTACGACGCTTTCAGCGAGCAAGCGGTATGGTATCCTAAGCGTTATTTAGCAATCGACCAGCTCACTATTGCCCCGATGATAGAAAACCACCGTACGGGTCTCATTTGGAAACTGTTTATGAGTTGCCCCGAAGTGCAGGAGGGATTAAAGAAACTCAATTTTAAGGTGCAGTAAAAAAGATAAAAGATAAAGCCTAACATTATCTTATATCTAACCTAAACAGAAGTTTATTACTAACAGTGTTTTGAAAATTAGGTTTTAACAAAGGGCGATGTGTGAACATCGCCCTTTGTTTGATTAAAGACTAAAAATAAAGAACACCAATTTTAATACAATAATACCAAAAATGCCAATAATACCAAATCAGAGACGAATGATGAGGGAGAAATATGTGAAAAGAGACTTTCATTGAAAAAGGAGGATGTTTTTTGGAAAATTCAAAATAAAATAGTTATCTTTGCCAGCAACTAAACTTTAATACCTTATGCGTATGCGTGTTTTTCTGTGTGTTTTGATGGGGTGGTTTGTAGGGACGATACACGCTCAGTTATTGCCACCTATCTATAACTACGCTCCTTCGGTATACTCGGGTGAGAGTCAGAATTGGAAAATATGTCAAGCGATAAATCAAAAGATATATTTTGCTAACAATATAGGTCTATTGGAGTTCAATGGGGTGGTATGGCAACATTACCCCTTGCCCAATGGGGCGATAGTGCGCGCCGTAAACGCCAAAGGTAACACTATCTATACGGGAGGTTTTGCTGAATTTGGTTATTGGCAAGCAGATGCTTTCAACCGTTTGCAATACACTTCACTAAGTAAACGCTTGCCGCCTAAGGATATAGAAGATGAAGAGGTATGGAAAATTGTTTTTTTTGACCATTGGGTGCTCTTCCAGTCGTTGCACAAACTTTATATTTACGACTCTCAGCACGACCGCTTTCACATTGTGCATTCGCAAAACAACCTACCTAAAATCTTCAAAGTGGGCGAGCATATCTTTTTTCAAAAGATGAATGAGGGGCTTTTTGCTCTTGTGAATGGTAAAGAAGAGTTGCGTTCGGAAGCGTCTCTTTTCCGCGAGCATATTGTTATTAATATCTTCCCATATAAAGGTAAGTTTCTATTTGTTACCCAAGACAAAGGCATTTACGAAGGAACACCTGCTGAGGTGAGACCTTGGCAAGTGAGTACTGGGGCGCTTACTTCTTCTTTAAATATCTACAGTTGCGAACAACTCTCTGACGGTTCTATCTTGCTGGGGACGATTGCCAATGGTGTATACCGATTGTCGCCAGAAGGACAACTGTGGGAGCACCTTCATCAGAAGCAAGGCTTGCAAAACAACACGGTGCTTTCTATCTTCGAGGACAAGGAACACAATGTGTGGTTAGGCTTAGACAACGGTATTAGTATGGTGAATTTCTTTTCGCCTTTCCGTCAGTATAAAGATAACGAAGGAGTGTTAGGAGCCGTTTATACGTCTATTGTTTACCAAGGTGATTTGTATTTGGGTACTAATCAGGGGCTTTTTTATGCGTCTTTTCCTTTGAAAGCGGGTCAGCCATTTCAGTTGGTTGAAGGTACAAAAGGGCAAGTGTGGCAACTGAAAGAACTACAAGGCACTTTGTTTTGTGGGCACAATTCAGGTACGTTTGTGATAAACAACCATCGTGCACAGTTGGTGTGTAATCTTTTGGGTACTTGGGATATTAAACCTGTGGAAGGACACCCTAATTGGCTCTTGCAAGGCAATTATGAAGGTTTATACCTTTTGGAACTGAAAGAAGGGCGTTGGCAATACCGCAATAAGATAACAGGATTCAACGTATCGAGTAGGTTTTTTGAGTTTATTTCGCCTACTGAACTATTGGTAAGCCACGAGTACAAAGGCGTGTTCCGGTTGCAACTCTCCCCTGATTTTACCAGAGTACTCCAAGTGCACAAAGAGGCTTCTGCTCCAATGGGGCGCAAGTCGGCAATTGCTAAATACCGCAATGAGATTTGGTATTTCACCGAAAAAGGCTTGTTTAAATATGATATTACCGCACGTAAGTTTGTGCAAGATGAAAGCCTTACCCATCGGCTATTCGACCAAGATGCCTACTTATCGGGCACTATGTTACGGGGTAAAGAGGACGGATTGTGGTTTTTTACCCAATACAATATAGTGAAGGTGAGTCAGGGTAAGTTAGACAAGGCACTTCAGCTGAAAAAGATGCCTCTCTCGGCTGCTTTTCGCAAGGATTTGGTAGGTTTTGAGAACCTCAATGAGTACCGAGAAGGTGATTGCCTTTTAGGTACGAGCACCGGCTTTATGGATTTTGTGTTTAATCCGTCGCACCATACCGCTTATGAGGTGCATATAGACCATATAGACAAAAGCAAAGTAGAAGGCGTATGGCAACCTATTGCTCTTAATAGTACTGATAACCGCTGGGCACATAACCAAAACAATCTGCGTTTTAGCTATAGTGTGCCCGCCTATAATGCGATGTTTCAAACTGTATATCAATATAAATTAGAGGGACTCTACGAGCACTGGAGCGACTGGAGTAAGGAGGCAAGTGTGCAGTTTGATAATCTGCCAGCAGGTGATTATACTTTTTTAGTAAGAGCCAAAGTTGGGAATGCTGTTTCGACCAATACGGCTACTTTTCACTTTGTAATAGAAAAACCTTGGTACGCCACTAATGTGATGATAGCTACCTATATAGGACTCTTACTGCTTTTGCTTTTTATAATTCACCGAGTGTATAGAGTTCATTACAAGCGTCATAAGAAGAAGGTAGAACAAGAAAAAGAGAAAGAACTCGCCCTATTGCAATTGGAAAATGACCGCACGGTAATGAAACTCCAAAACGATAAGCTCCATAGTGAAGTGGATAGCAAGAACCGCGAGCTGGCGGTGACTACGATGAATATCGTGCGCAAGAATGAACTGCTAATGAGTATCAAAGAGGCACTTTTGAGCAGTGGTAATAGCAAAGAAGTGTTACACATTGTGGAAGATAACATCAACAGCGAAGGTGACTGGGAGCATTTTCAAGAAATCTTTAATCAAACTGACCGCGACTTCCTTAATCGGCTTAAATCACTTCACCCTGACCTTACTCCTAATGACATTAAACTGTGCATTTACCTGCGTTTGAACCTTTCGAGTAAAGAAATAGCTCCACTACTGAACATCTCTACCCAAAGTATAGAGATAAAGCGCTACCGCTTACGCAAAAAGATGCGTTTAGCGCGCAATCAGAACCTTACTGACTATATTCTAAAGCTCTAAATTAATGATTAATGGTTAATGATTAATAGTGCGAGCCGCACAGGCAGATGTGAGTTGTACGAGCGAGTAGAAAACATAAATTGATTTTCTTAAAAAAATATATACATTACCTATACAACACCTCTTTTTAAGAGGTGTTTTTTATTTGTTGTTACCTTTACATAGATTTTTTGTATATAAGTTTAAATGTAAGATTTACAATGGTTTGTTTTGTAATTCTCGTTAATAGTAACTATACATTTACATTAAAAATACTCCTTGTATATTTTTTGTATAGGTAAAATATTTTGTGTGTTGAATAATTGCGTTTATCTTTGTTGCGTGATTGAAAGAGAAATAAAAGAAAGAGAAGGTAATACCGAGTTAATGCCAAAAATGCCAATAATACTGATTGAAAAGTATAAATTTAGAGAGAGTAGGAAAAAGCAACTGAAAAAGGTGATTTGTTGTTTTGAAATTAAGGCTGTAATTTATCCTTTTTGAGATAAAACTTATCAAAAGTTACCACGGGGAATGGAAGAACGAAAGCGTACGAAAATTATTCTTAACTTTATCCCAAAAAAGAGAGGGATTTTTACTAGATGAATGATGGACTTAGCTTATAGAGAGCTTATAGGAAGCTTATACGAATCTTGGACGATTGGTATAGAAAGGGTGTATAAATAGTTGATTAATAATACAATACAACAATACCAGTAATATCAGTAATAGGTTGTGAAGCGAAAGTAAAGGAAAAGAAAAGAGCAAATTACAAACAAGTTAAACCTAATATAATACATTAACATACCATTTAAAAAGAGCAATTCAGATGAAAGTATTTATTTTACCAATGTTGCTATTTTTATGTACGAGTTTGGCAGTGGCACAAACTTATAACATAAAAGGAAATGTGAAAGAAGCTCCTAACAGTCCGATGATGGGGGTTTCGGTGGTTGTAAAAGGCACTACCCACGGCGTCTCTACCGATTTCGAGGGGAATTTTGCCTTAGACAATGTGAAGAGAGGTCAGGTTCTGGTGTTTTCGTATGTGGGTTACATCACTCAAGAAATCACTGTGAACAATGGCAATACGCTGAACGTTACCTTGAAAGAAGATACCCAAACCCTCGGTGAAGTGGTAGTTATCGGGTATGGAACTCAAAAGGTAAAGGACGTAACAGGTTCGGTATCAGTAGTAGATGCTAAAACCATTACCGAACTAAAGCCTGTGGATGCGGCTACTGCCCTACAAGGTACTACCTCAGGGGTGAGCGTAAACAAGGCTTCGGGCTCACCTGGAGGGAAGATAAACATTCTCATTCGCGGAGTGAGTTCTAACGGTAGCAACGAGCCTTTGGTAATTATCGACGGTTACGAAGGGGCACTGAATAGTATCAATCCCGAGGATATTGAGAGTCTTACTGTATTGAAAGACGCTCAAGCGGCTATCTACGGTATTAAAGGGGCGAATGGGGTAGTACTCGTAACTACTAAGGGTGGACGCAAAAACACACCTTTAGAAGTGAAAATTAGCTCTTATACCGGTATTCAGCAAACTACCAAAAAGTTGGATTATATGAACGCTACCGAGTATGCTGCCTTACTCAACGAGAGTTATGCTGCGAATGGACAGGCGTTGCCTTTTGGCAATTTGGCTTCTTTAGGCAAAGGCATTGATTGGCAAGACGAGGTGTTTAAGAATTCTGTTATTTCAGATATGACAGCTAGTATCTCGGGTGGAGGTGAGAAATTTAGTTATTACTTAGGGGCATCACATCTTACCCAAGACGGTATTGTAGCCCCTGAAAAGTCCAACTTCAAACGTAATAACGTGAAAGTGAGTTTGGGTGCTGATATTACCTCTAAACTCAAAATGAATTTCACAGCTAACTATTATAACAACAAGCGCAAAACCATTGAGGAAAACGGCTTGGGAGCAGTGCTTTTCAACGCTTTGAACTTCTCGCCTACCTACGGTTTGCACGATGAAGATTTAACGGGCTTTTTGGGTAATGAGGTAATTAACCCTTTGGCACAAATAGACAATACCTATAATCAGTACGATGGTAATGGATTAGAGGGAAATTTCCAGTTGAGCTATAATCTCATAGAAGGCTTAGACCTTACTTCACGTATTGGGTTTAAAACGTATAGTGATGAGAAAAAAGATTTCCAACCTCTTAGCTTCTTTGGTACGGGTAAGATTTTCAACCGCAGTCGCAGTACCGTAACGCAAGATAAGAATGAAACGCACGCTTATACGTGGGAGACTTTTGCTACTTATAGTAAAACCTTCTGGAAAAATCATAACACCTCGCTCACTGTGGGTACCAGTGCCCAACGCAACTGGGGCAGTGGACTCAGTGCTACAGGTTATGACGTACCTAATAACTCTTGGGACTTTGCCGATATAGGTCTTACTACAGGTACGAACAATAGCAAAACTGATAACTCGTATATGAACGATTCGCGTCTTACCTCTTTTTTTGGTAGATTGCAATACGATTTTAAGAGCAAATACTTGCTATCGGCGATGCTTAGGCGTGATGCTTCTTCAGACTTCCCGAAAGACAACCGCGCCGACTTGTTTTCATCAGTAACAGCAGGTTGGAAAGTATCCGATGAAGGCTTCTTGAAAGACAGCAAATGGATAGACTTCCTCAAATTGCGCGGTAGTTACGGTACGCTAGGTAACAATGCCGGTAAAAACCTTTATAAGGCTATCTTAAACGGGGAAGCTGTCTATGTATTCAACGGACAAATAGTACGCGGTACAGCGGTGGGCAAATTACCTAACCCAAGTGCCAAATGGGAAGTAGCCGAAAAGTTAGACGTTGGTTTTGATTTCAATACCTTGAAGAACCGTTTGTCGTTAGTATTTGATTACTTTATAGAAAACCGTAATGATTTACTCATTTCTAATTTTCCTGTTTCAGGTATTATAGGAACGGCTGCACCAGGAGCATCAAACCCCACCGTGAACGCTGGTAATACTCAAAATAAGGGCTTTGAGGTAGCCTTAGGTTATAGAAGTGATGTAACCAAACCTTTCTCTTGGGGCTTTAACTACAATATTACTCGTTTAGACGGCAAAGTGGTATCAATCAATGGTGATGTGATTCCTGAGGGAGGGGCTTTCAGCGTAGGTCAGTTAGCGCCTGCACGTATGGAAGTGGGTCAACCTATTGGTTACTTCTACGGTTTGCAAGCCGATGGAATCTTTCAAAACCAAGCTGAGGTAGATGCACACCCTTCACAACTCGCCTTAGGGGCTCCTGCCAAACCTGGCGACATCAGGTATAAAGATGTGAATGGCGACGGAGTAATTGATTTTAAAGACCGTACTTATTTGGGTAAGCCTACCGCCACTTACTATATGGGCTTGAACCTCAATGCGAAGTATAAAAACTTTGATTTCTCGACCTATATGTATGCCGAGCTCGATAAAGAGATGGTGCGCAACTACGAGCGTTCACAACCTAACGTAAACCGTCAACGTTTATATCTTGACCGTTGGCGTGGTGAGGGCACCAGCAATAGCGTGCCTCGTGTGACCACAGGGGCGACTACCAATAATTTATTCTCAAGTTTCTTTGTAGAAGACGCCTCATTCTTGCGCATTCAGAACATACAGTTAGGCTATTCGATTCCTGCATCGGTATTGGAGAGTGTGAAGATGAAGAGCTTCCGCGTGTACTTTTCAGTAAACAACGCCTTTACGTTTACTAAGTACAAAGGTTATGATCCTTCAGCTACCTCTGGCGATGCCATTGGTGGAGGTATTGATTACGGCTTTTATCCACAAGCCCGTCAGTTTATCTTAGGATTTAATACATCATTCTAAAACCCATACAAACAAATGAAAACGATACATAACATACAGAAATGGACAATAGGGCTTATGCTCCTCGCCTTTGCCTTTGCTTGTTCCGACGATTTTCTCGACAAGACTAAACAGTACGAAATCAATTCGGAGACCTATTTCAATTCAAAGGAAGACTACCAAAATGCGCTGATTGCAGCTTACAATTTGTTACATTCTACGTATATAAATGTATTGATGGGCGAAATTGCCTCCGATAATACCCTTTGCGGAGGTGAAAGTGCTTCCGATGTGCCTGGTTTTCAACAAATAGACCAGATGATTCACACGCCTATCAACAGCCAACTCAAAAACTTGTGGGACTGGATGTTTGCCGGTGTAAACCGCTCGGTTTATATCTTGGAATTCCAAGACAAAACAGCCTTTGAGGGCAAAGAGATGATCATTGCCGAAACACATTTCCTTCACGCTTATTACAATTTTGAACTCGTGAAATGGTTCGGAGCAATTCCACTCAAAGAAAACAAACGCTTTGAACGTGGCGACGAACAAAAAATACCTCGTTCCCCTGTGAGTGAGGTCTATGCTTCTATTGAGAAAGACCTTTTGGCTGCCATTCCTCACTTGCCTACAACACCCCCCGACGGACAAGTAGGGCGTGCTACCAAAGGCGCCGCTCAAGCGCTACTCGGCAAGGTGTATTTATACCAAAACAAGTTTGCCGAAGCTGCTCAAGTATTAGAAACCGTGATACACAGCAATACCTATTCTCTTGTAACCGATTATGCGTCTATCTTTGAAAAAGAAGGCGAAAATGGTGCTGAATCAGTATTCGAGATACAATACACCGATGCTGAAGGTGCGAGCTTCGACTGTTTGCAATGTAGCAAAGGGAATGTAGCGGTAGGGTTTAACAGTATCCGCAACTACAACGGTCCTGTGTTCGATTCTGGCTATAGTTTTAACGTACCTGTACAAGAGGCAGTCGATGCTTTTGAAGCAGGCGACCTCCGCAAAGATGTTGCTATCTTGGATATCGTCGCGTGGGCAGCAGCGAACAACGCTACTTATGCCGAAGGTTACAAACATACAGGCTATTTCAATAGAAAATACATCGCTCGCAAAGGTGACCTCAATAGCCCTGACCCAAACCTTACCAACCCTAATAACTATCGTGCTATTCGCTATGCCGATGTGCTCTTAATGGCTGCCGAAGCGCTCAACCGTGGTAATATCAGCGATGAACGTGCTCGCGATTACCTCAACCAAGTGCGCAAACGTGCCTTTGGCGATGAAAATCATAACATTACGGTGTCAGGCTCTGCTCTTACCGAAGCAATATGGAAAGAACGCCGTGTAGAGTTCTTAGGCGAAGGCTTGCGCTTTTTCGACTTAGTCCGCACGGGTAAAGGTACCGAAATACAAGGCTTTACTGCTAACAAAAACGAAGTGTTTCCCGTACCCTACGAAGAAATACGCTTTGCTAACGGCAATTGGCAACAAAACCAAGGATATTAATGACGAACCTCTTACCTCTTATCTAAATTAAAATGAAAACACTCAAAAACCTCATAGCACTACTGCTCCTCATTGGAATGGTAGCTTGCGAAAAAGATAAGGACGATCTCAGTTTCGTCCAAAATGCCACGGCTCCTACCGATGTCTCAGCGAAATTTCAGGTGAGCACCGATAACTCAGGAGCTGTAACCATCACGCCAGTAGCTACGGGAGTAACCTCCTATAAGGTCTACTTTGGCGATAGCACTGCAACTCCCACTACAGTGAAAGCAGGTGGTTCGGTAACACACACTTATGCTGAAGGTAGTTACCAAGTGAAAATAGTAGCCGTGAACATCACAGGCAAGGAGGCCGAAGCAACTTTGCCTTTAGAGGTGTCGTTCCGCGCTCCTGAGAATGTAGAAGTAACTGTGGCTAACGACCAAGCGGTTTCTAAGAAAGTGAATGTAACAGCTAAAGCTAACTTTGCGATTACTTACGATGTGTATTTCGGTGAAAGCGCTGATGAAAAGCCGGTATCTGGTAATATAGATGAAGTTGTTTCACACATTTATAAGCAAATAGGTACTTACACCCTTACGATAGAGGTGAAAGGTGCTGGTAAACAAACTACCAAAGTACAAAAAACGGTACGAGTAATTGCTTTGCAACAGCCTACTACTGCGGCTCCTCAACCTCCAATTCGCAAAGCACAAGAGGTTGTTTCGCTTTTCAGCGGACGATATACCAATGTGGCAGGTACCGATTTCAATCCTAATTGGGGGCAAGCCACTGCCTACAACCTCTTTAAGTTGGGCACTGATGAAATCTTGCAATACGCTCACCTCAATTATCAAGGTATCCAATTTGCCCGAGAAATCGACCTATCGGCGATGGAGTTCTTGCATTTAGACGTTTGGACTGCCGATGCTACAGCTTTAGATATCTATTTGATTAGCAAAAGCACAGGCGCTGACGGTGAGAAGTTTGTCAAAAAGACCCTCACTGCCGATAAGTGGACAAGCATCGATATTCCGCTAAGCGACTACACCAAACAAGGATTTGTAATCACCGATGTACACCAAATCAAATTAGTAGGACAAGGTACAGTATTTATTGATAACTTATATTTCTACAAAAAATCGAATACTGTGATAATCGAAAACTTTGAAGGTACAGCTCCCGAATTTACTACCTTTGGCAATATGGCAAATGTAGAAGTAGTAGCCAACCCTAAAAAAGTGGGTAATACTACAGCCAAAGTAGTAAAAATGGTGCGCACCAAAGGTTGTGAAACGTGGGCAGGTGCGTTCTTTACTTCCGAAAGTTTGGATATGAAAAGTCACAAGGTATTGAAGCTAAAAGCCTTGTCACCTAAAACAGGTATTGTTGTAAAAGTGAAATTAGAGGGAGCTACTAGCGATGACGCAAAAGAAGTAGATGCTCGCATCACCAAAAAGAACACTTGGGAAGAACTTTCTTTTGACTTTACAGGCATTGATACCAGCGCAAAATATACTAAAGTAGTTGTTTTCTTCGACTTTGGTGAAAAAGGCGATGATACCACTTATTACTATGATGAAATAACACTTAACTAACGTCAGTTCGATATAACAGAATATTGATTTACAGATTTGTAACATATATTCACAAAATAATTCACCGTCAGGTGAAAATTCGTGAGATAATAAAAAATTGTTAAATAATTACTTACGCCGAACTCTCGTTAACTAAATTGAATAGAAATGAAAACCTTAAATCTTTTAACCCTATTAGTTGCTTTTGTCTTTATAAGTTGTAAAGATAAGCACGAGTTTGGAGACCTTACACCTCCTTCTAATGTAAATGCCTCGTTCAGTATTGTGGGGGCTGATAACACTCATCCTCACGGCGACGGCACGGGTTTGGTGAACTTTGTAGTAACCGCCCAAAACGCCATTTCTTACCGTGTCGATTTCGGCGATGGCAAGACCGAAATGGCTCCCTCTGGTAAAATCCAACACCGCTATACCAAAGTAGGTACCAACAAATTCACAGCGGTAGTAAGTGCTGTAGGTGCAGGAGGCTCTATGAGTTCTGTGTCTTTAGAATTGGAAGTATATAGTTCCTTCTCCGATGCTGAAGCTGAAAATATGCTTGCTGGTAAGAATGTAGGCGATACTAAAACTTGGTATTGGGCTGCAAATGTAGCGGGATATGCAGGCTTAGGCCCTCAAGAAAGTGGCGATAATGGCGAATATGGCTACCCCGCTTGGTGGCAAGCAACACCATTTGACCCTACTCGTACTTGTATGTTCGAAAATTCCTTTATCTTCACCCGTACAGCTAATGGTATTACCTATAAACAAACTGCCAACCACGTGTTCATACCAGGAGCTTATGCTGAGGTGTTAGGTGTAGCTAAAGACCAATGTCACGGCACCGATGTAGTACCTACGATTACAGGTGAGAAACAAGTGTCCTTCGTGCCTTCTACTTCCAAAGCCGCTACCCAAGGTAAGTACGACAACAAAGCCTATCGCGGTACAGCTATCGAGCTCTCCAATGGTGGTATGCTCGGCTGGTGGGTAGGAGCAAGCACTTATGATATCATCAGCCTTACCGATACACAACTTGTCGTACGTGTAATGCAACCTAATAGTCAGTTTGCTTGGTATCACATTTTTACCACTATCAAACCTTCCGAAAATAGCTTTACGAACCTTGTGTGGTACGACGAGTTTAACAAAGCGGGCACCCCCGATTCGACCAAATGGACGTATGATTTGGGCAAAGGTAGCAATGGTTGGGGTAATAACGAGTTGCAAACATACACCAAAGACCCCGAAAATGTGAAAGTTGAAAACGGTGTGCTCAAAATTACTGCCAAAGCCGATGGCAGTGGAGGGTATACTTCTGCACGACTCAAAACTGAAGGTTTGTACGGCTTCAAATACGGCAAAGTGGAAATCAAAGCCAAATTACCTGCTGCCAAAGGTACCTGGCCTGCAATGTGGTTCTTGGGCAATAACTTCGCTACCGACGGCTGGCCTAAATGTGGCGAAATAGATATGCTCGAACAAAAAGGTAATAAAAAGACCCATATTCTCGGCGCTTGCCATTGGTACGACACCGATAACAACCGTCAGGGTGATTACGACAAAGAAACTGAATTTGCAAACACTTCTGCAGATTTTCATATCTATACGATGACGTGGACAGAAAAAAAGATTATCTTTGCAGTCGATAACAAGAACTATTTCGAAATGGACAACAACGCTAAATTGCCATTCAACCAAAAATTCTTCCTTATTCTAAACGTCGCGATGGGAGGAACATTGGGAGGTCAGGTAGCTAATAATTTTACCGAAGATAGCCTTGAAATCGATTATGTGAGAATTTATCAGTAAATTAATTATTATGAAGAAAATAACGTATTGTATCGCTATGGCATTAGCTGTAGCAGCTTGTAACAATTCGTCAAAAACCGACGATAAAACCCCTGTAAAATGGGAGTCCTTCAGTGGCGATAAAAACATCGAACGTAAAGTAGATTCTTTGCTATCGCTGATGACCTTAGAAGAAAAAATAGGACAACTTACTCAGTTTGCTGCCAATTGGGATGTTACAGGCCCCGTAATGTCCGATGACTTTCAGCCTTATCTCGAAAAAGGTCTCGTAGGCAGTGTGTTCAATGCTGTTACCGTGCCTGGGGTGCGCAAATTGCAGGATATAGCTGTCAAGAAAACTCGCTTGGGTATCCCTATCCTCTTTGGATACGACGTGATTCACGGCTATAAAACGATCTTCCCAATGTCCCTCGCCGAAGCTTGTTCTTGGGATTTAGACCTAATGCGCCAAACTGCTGCTATTGCTGCCGAAGAAGCTGCTGCCGATGGCATCAAATGGACGTTCGCCCCTATGGTCGACCTCGCTCGCGACCCACGCTGGGGGCGTGTGATGGAAGGCGCTGGTGAAGACCCCTTCTTGGGAAGTGAAATCGCCAAAGCTCGCGTACAAGGTTTTCAAGGAGGTTCCGACTGGCATTCGCTTAGCAAAACCAATACTGTCTTAGCGTGTGTAAAACACTTTGCTGCCTATGGTGCTGCCGAAGCAGGGCGCGACTACAATACCGCCGAGCTCTCTCAGCACACTCTTTGGAATGCCTATCTACCACCTTATAAAGCAGCAATTGATGCAGGAGTGGGTACCGTAATGGCTTCCTTCAACGAGGTAAACGGTATCCCTGCAACTGCCAATCACTACCTAATGACGGATATCCTTCGCAAGCAATGGGGCTTTAAAGGCTTTGTAGTAACCGATTATACTGGTATTAACGAACTGGTTCCTCACGGTGTTGCGGTTGATAATAAGCACGCTGCCGAGTTAGCAATCAATGCTGGCATTGATATGGATATGACAGGCGCTAACTTTATCAAGCACCTCAAAAAATCAGTTGAAGAGGGTAAGGTAAAAGAAGAGGCTATCAACACCGCTGTACGCCGTATCTTGGAAATGAAATTCGTATTAGGCTTGTTTGACGACCCTTACAAGTTCCTCGATGAGAATCGCGCCAAAACAACCCTTATGAAACCGGAGTTCTTGCAAGTAGCCCGCACTGCCGTTGCTAAATCGGTAGTATTGCTCAAAAACAACGCCGAGGTATTACCTATCACTCCCGATATGCCGAAAAAGGTAGCTCTCATAGGCCCTATGGTAAAAGATTCTATCAACCAAAATGGCGAATGGCAAGGTCGCGGCGACCGTGAACTCAGCGCTTCTCTTTTCAAAGGATTACAAGAAGTGTATAAAGATAGTAAGGTGCAGTTTAGCTATGCCAAAGGTTGTACACTTACTGCCACTACTTCTGCCGATATTGCCAAAGCAGTAGCCACAGCACGCTCTGCCGATGTAGCAGTGGTAGCCTTAGGTGAAGACTATAACTGGTCTGGTGAATCTGCTTGCCTTACCGATATACGTTTGCGCGCTCCTCAACGTGAATTGCTCCGCGCCCTCAAACAAACAGGCAAACCTATAGTGTTATTAGTGTATAGCGGTCGTCCGCTCGACCTCAGTGAAGAAAGTGAATTAGCCGATGCTATTTTGCAAGTGTGGTTCCCTGGTACCCAGTCAGGTTATGGCATCGCCGATGTATTATCAGGTAAGTACAACCCTTCAGGGCGTTTGGTGATGAGTTTCCCTCGTAATGTTGGGCAAGTGCCTATCTATTACAATCACAAGAATACTGGTCGCCCCGTTGATCCTAATAACCCAACAGTTGATTACCGTTCTAAATATGAGGATGCGCCTGTCACACCGCTCTATCCTTTTGGTTACGGATTGAGTTACACCACCTTTAATATTAGTAATGTACAGCTCAGCAGTGCCGCCCTCAGCAAAGGAGGTAAGATCACCGTTACAGCCCAAGTAGCCAATACCGGCAAGCGCGATGGTGAAATAGTAGTACAGTTATATATTCGCGATTTGGTGGGTAGTGTAACCCGTCCGGTGAAAGAGCTCAAAGGCTTCCAAAAAGTGGCTCTCAAGGCAGGCGAAAGCAAGCAAGTACAGTTTGAAATTACTGAAGACCTCTTAGCCTTCTACAACGCCGATTTGAAAAAAGTAACCGAACCTGGCGCTTTCAAACTCTGGGTAGCCCAACACTCCGCCGATAACAGCAACGAAAAAGATTTTGAACTAAAGTAGATTTTTTTCTTTCATTACACGCAAAAAGGATTGCTCTTCTAGGGCAATCCTTTTTTTGTTTTAGTGTATGATGTCTTATTCGCTAATCTTAGCCCACGTATCTTTTAAGCCTACGGTTTTGTTGAACACCAATTTTTCAGGGGTAGTATCAGGGTCTACGCTGAAATACCCCAAACGTTGGAACTGTACCGTGTCGCCTGCTTGAGCGGTCTTGAGGCTTGGCTCTACATAAGCAGTTACTACTTTTAGAGAATCGGGGTTGATGTAGTTTAAGAAGCTATCTTCTTGGCGGTCGGGTTCAGCAACGGTAAAGAGGCGGTCGTAGAGGCGTGCTTCGGCTTCTATTGCGTGGGTTACTGATACCCAGTGAAGTGTACCTTTCACCTTGCGCATACTGGCTTCAGTACCACTACCACTACGGCTTTCGGGGTCGTAAGTACAATGGATTTCAGTAATATTCCCTTGAGCATCTTTTACGACGCTTTCAGCTTTGATGATATAAGCATTTTTAAGGCGTACTTCACCTCCTAATTTCAATCGGAAATATTTTTTGTCAGCTTCTTCGCGGAAGTCGTCACGCTCGATATACAATTCACGACTGAAAGGTACTTTGCGAAAAGTCATAGGGGTTACCTCGGGATTATTTTCGGCGTCAAGCCATTCTTCTTGTCCCTCGGGATAGTTAGTAATCACCACCTTCACAGGGTCGAGCACTGCCATTACGCGGTTAGCTTTTTTATTGAGGTCTTCGCGCACACAGAACTCTAAAAGAGATACATCGATAAGGTTTTCGCGTTTGGCAATACCAATGGTATCAGCAAATTTACGAATGGCTTCGGGGGTATACCCACGGCGACGTAAGCCTGAGATAGTAGGCATACGGGGGTCGTCCCAGCCTGCAACGTAGTTTTCGGTTACCAACTGCAAGAGTTTTCGCTTACTTACAATGGTGTGACTGAGATTGCGACGTGCAAACTCACGTTGTTTAGGTCGGGTACGTGTGTTGTCGTATACCTGGTCTAAAAACCAATCGTACAACTCTCTGTGTGGTAAAAATTCCAGTGTACAAAGAGAGTGTGATATTTGTTCGAGGTAGTCGCTCTCGCCGTGAGCCCAGTCGTACATAGGGTAGATATGCCACTTGTCACCTGTGCGGTGGTGTGAAGCGTTCATAATGCGATAGATGATAGGGTCGCGCATTAGCATATTAGGCGATGCCATATCTATCTTGGCGCGGAGTACATAAGTGCCATTTTCAAACTCACCTTTTTTCATACGCTCAAAAAGAGCGAGGTTTTCCTCAGGAGAGGTATTGCGATAGGGGCTCTCGGTTCCTGCTACCGTTGGCGTGCCTTTTTGAGCGGCAATCTCTTCCGATGTTTGTTTATCTACATAGGCTTTCCCTTGTTTGATGAGCATTACCGCCCAGTCGTAAAGCTCTTGAAAATAGTCGGAAGCGTAGCATTCTTTATCCCATTTGAACCCGAGCCACTCTACATCGCGGCGAATCGCATCTACATATTCTTGTTCTTCCTTAGAAGGGTTGGTATCGTCGAAACGCAAGTTTACAGGGGCGTTGTAGCGCAAGCCCAATCCGAAGTTGAGGCAAATAGAGCTAGCATGACCGAGATGCAAATAGCCATTCGGTTCTGGAGGGAAGCGAAAGCGTAAGGCGCTGGCGGGAAAGCCTTTCGCAAGGTCTTCCTCAATGATATTTTCTATAAAGTTATTAGAGCGTTGTTCTTTTAATTCTTCTGACATCTTTTTTAATGATTAATGATGAATGGTAGATAGTTAATTCTTGTTTTCAAGGTGCAAAGATACAAATAATTTCTTAATTTACTAATTAACCAATTGCTCTCATTCTTTTGGCAAAAGCAATAGCTTTCACTATATTATCAGCGTTTGTTTTCTCTGGGATATTTTGCCTATGGCGGTTTATTGTATGTACACTGATATTCAGCTTTTCGGAGATTTTTTTGCTGAACATTCCTTCATTTGCTAGTAGCAACATCTCTTTTTCGAGAGGCGTAAGTTGTATATCAGTACCAAAGGTCAACTCGAAAAGCACTATATCGTCAGTAAGAAGTTGATTATCTGGAAACGTATCGGCTAGTTAGTCCACTGCTATGGAGAAGTGTCCATAAAGCCCATAGCCAACCAATTGTTACTTTGCACTGCCAAGAGTTGCATTTAGTAAATCACACGCGTGTACTTTTCCCTATTTAAAACTCTAAACTCGTATACATACTTGTATTGCAGTTGCTGTTTAGCGGGCAAGTCTTCTAAAAATCTTCATATCTGAACGTGTATTTACTCAACTGCTCACTTCCCTTGCTTTGTACAGCAACATTTAGAGGTAAGTCCGAGTGAATTTTATCAGTAATAATAAACTCCCCGTGTGGTATGTATCACGCAGGGAGTTTATTTTTGTAGCTACGGAAGCTTACTATGGTAATTCTGGACCTTTCCAGCCTCTGGTTACTAAAACATATTGAAAATAATCGGTAGTATATTTACCCTCCTCAGGTGTTATCTTTCCCATAAGGAAACTAATAGGTGATTTAAAACCAACAACATCTTGACAGTGTGCATAAGGAGAATCTTTACTGTTGAGCTTGTAAAGCACTATTGAAGGATTTTCAGAGGCTTCTTTAAAATTTTCTGCATTTGTGAAATAGAAGATAGGCCCATCGCAGTTTGCCGAAGAAATCATCTCGTTAGGGCTCGTTGGCATACCCAAACCTTTTGGAAGATACATTTCTGAATCGAAAGGACGATGCATCACAGAAATCACCGTATAATCTTTCTGTTTTAGAAGAGTAGCAAAACATTTTCTCCCGTTGTATTTTTCCTGATAGATATGTCCGCTACCCAAAGAGCAATAATAGTTTCTTTTTGTATCACTCACACGATCTAACTGTTTGATAGTTAAATCAAAATTACTCATCATAACACTATCGCGATTGTGCTTAAAGGCTTCTTGTTTACCTAAAAGTCCATAAACTCGTATCTTTTGATCCTTTGGTAGTGTTTGATTATAGTTGTAAAGTATCTTCCATTTTTCAAGATACTCCTGTGTTTGGCGCTGTGGGATATTCTCTTTAAGATTGTTGAAGTGTTGTTTCAACAACGTTTCATCAGGAGTGTCAGTATTTAGGTATTGATTCAGAAGTTCAGCATCTTCGGTAAAAAATTCATTAAAATAATCAGTAACTCCAAACTTTTTGTTCAGGTATATCAATAGGTGAGCGTCAAAAAGTTGTGTCTTGGTAAATCCGTGAATCTCACCAAACATAAACACAGTAGGTGTATTAACCTCTGCAAATAATGTTGTATCGGAGATTGTGCATTCTGGCGGTAATATTATACTATTAGCTTTAAGGTAATTTACTTTTTCTTCACTAATATTACCACGTAGGAAGAACCCATAAATAAAGAAATACGCAATGGGCAATACGGTTAAGAGTAAGAAAATAACAAGGATAGTAAGTAGTATTTTTTTTATTACTTTTTTCATAACATAACTATTTAGTTAATAAATATAAACACACAAGAATCTAAGTAAAAAGAATCTCATTTCCTTAAATTCATAACAAAAGTACAAAATTAATTTTAATGAATAGATAATTAATGAGTATTTTTTTTGTACAGCAAAATTTAGAGGTAAGTCCGAGTGAATTTTATTTATAGCGTGTCGTGCTACGACTCGTGCTACTACCTTATAGCTTCAATAATATTATCTACTTGTAGTTTTTCGAGGATATTTTGTCGGTGGCGGTTTACGGTATGTACGCTGATGTTCAGTTTTTCGGAGATTTCTTTGCTGAACATTCCTTCTTTGGCAAGGGCGAGTATCTCTCTCTCACGCGGTGTGAGCAGGACATCGGTAGCGGTTTCGATAGTAAAAGGTACGATTTCATCGGTAAGGCAGTTTTTTATCTGAAAACGAACAGAAGTGTTTGCCGATTGCTCGGGAGCAAGATCTATGATACCCATTCCAAGAAAATTATCGTCTTTAAAGGCTAATATGCGCGTTTGGTAAATCATTCGTATATACTTCCCTTTTTCTAATACTCTCAACTCATAGATGTATTTGTAAGCCAACTTTTCTTCCTCGGGGAGTGTGTCTAAAAACTCCCATACTTTTTTGTCAATTTGTCTTACCACCTCTAAATCATCGGGATGTACCAATTTTTCAATATCGAGCTCTTGAGATGCTTCAATATATTCGGTTACATAATAGTAATGCCCAAATCTATCTAACAGAAAAACAGCAAAACTACCTGCTTCTTCTAAGATTTTTAAGTGTGGAATGTATTCCTGTGCTATTTCCTCTATGCTTTTATCGGTTGTCATCTTCAAAATGGTTATTTTTCAGTATTGTGCAGTTATGCGCACCAGCGTAATTTTGCGCCAAAGATATGAATATTTATTGAAAGTACATTTATAACATTGAAATCTTAACAATTTAATATATAAAACAATGAAAAAAGCAGGATTAACACTGATGATAGCACTATTTTTAGCAGCTATCTTTCCGCTTCAAGCCCAAGTAAAGTTGGAATTGGAAGCAACTGTAGGGCAAAATGATGCCGTACCTTTCTACGATACCGATAAGGTACAGAACATTATTGTAGGGGTTCGTACGGGACTTTTGCTGAATGTCAAATTTCAAAGCGGATTTGGCTTAGAATCTGGGCTGTTGCTCTCTACCAAAGGTTATTTTTATGGTTATGACCACAGTAGAGTAGGGGAGCAGCTTACCGGAAAACATTATAGGTATGGTATTTTGGAGTACCCTCTTTGTCTTACCTATAAATATGATTTAGGCAAAGTGAAGTTGGTGTGGAAAGCGGGAGGTTATGCTTCTAACTCTTTATGGGGCAGGAGTAGAGAGCTTTGGACGCTTTACGAAAACAATAGTGAAGTAGATTATTCTTTTAGAAATTATCATTCACTTGCTATTGGCAATACTTCATCTGATGATTTGCGTTCGTTTGATGTAGGGTTACATTTCGCTACGGGGGTAGAAATAGGACGTTTTACGGCAGGTATTGGCTATAGTATAGGCTTAGTAGATGCACTTCCTAACCTCCCGGGGAAAAACACTAACCGAATACTTAATATTTCAGTAGGATATAAGTTGTTTTAAAAATAAGATAAGTTATGAAGAATCAAGCACGAACCATTAGAAATTTATGTATTTTTATTTTCGTAGCCCTCAGTTGTGGCTGGATAGGCGTATGGGTCGATTCGCTTACGGGTGAAACGACAGGTGATTTTAGCGATACTAGCAATGGTACTAGCGGAATGGGTATTTTTATCGTTGCTCCTGTGCTTACTTGGCTTCTGTTGCGCACCTTTATGGGCGATGGTTGGAGCGATGCAGGGTTGCGTCCGCTTATCAAGAAAAACTTGCGTTGGTATGGAGTGGCAACCCTTATTTACCCTGTGGTGATTGTCGTTACCCTGCTTATAGGGGAGCTGTTAGGCTGGCTGGATGTACAAATCCGGTGGACGGACTATCTTGCGGGCTTTGGTATTTTTGTAGTAGCCGAATTTGTAAAGAATTTCTTTGAAGAATCGTCGTGGCGGGGCTATCTTACCGCCCGTTTGCTCAGTTTGAATATTAAAGATGTGTGGCTTTACCTCATTGTGGGGGTAGTGTGGTGCTCGTGGCATTGGCCTTACTTTTTCTACTTCATAGAACCTGAACAGATATTTGCCATATTCCCTTACGATAAGGTTACTTTTTGCGTAATGGCATTGGTGTGCTGCACCTCGTGGACGGTCATGTATACCGAACTTTTCCGCCTTACCAAGTCGATATGGCCTGGGGTGTGGATGCACGCTATTGAAGATACCGTTATTAACAGTTTGATATACGATAAGCATATTTTTATAGAAACTGGTAAACATATACTCATTTCCCCTGTTTCGGGCATAATCCCTTGTCTGCTGTTCCTTGCCGTAGGTTTATGGCTACGAAGAATTAGACTTATACAAGAACAACTCTGACATTACAAGATATTAACATTTGGTAAAATAAGATTATTCGTGTAAGATAACCGTCTCCTAAATCTCTTTCTGAGGGAATAGGAGATGGTTTTCTTTACCTTAGCGTTTTTTATTAGAGAGATATCTAAATCGCTTTGCCTCTGCCTTTCAGTCCCCACATTTTCTTCTTCCAAGATAACTAGCGAATGTTTATAGCTGGGTATGTGCACTGTGATAGCAGAGTATGCGATAGCGGAGATGTTTACTCCCTTTATTACCGTCAAAACCAGTGTTTACCACTCTTTTTTAACTTTTTACCCTCAATTACTTACATACTCTATTTCCAATTCTTCAAAAACCCTTTACTCATCTTTCTCACCTCACTTCTCCCATAACAACCTGTGTAATTCACATACTTTTCTTTGCGAATATTTGTCATTTCCCTAAAAACACCTACCTTTGCCACCTCAGTAGCCACTAATCATTATAACTTATGCCTACTTACAACAAAATATTTGAAAACAATCGTCAATGGGTAAAACACCGCAAAGAGGGCGACCCTCATTTCTTCGAGAAACTCGCCGAAGACCAGAACCCCGACTATCTTTATATAGGTTGCTCCGATAGTCGTGTAGCTGCCGAAGAGTTAATGGGTGTAGGTCCTGGTAAAGTGTTTGTACACCGCAATATTGCCAATGTAGTAAATACCCTCGATATGAGCTCTACCGCTGTGATACAATACGCCGTGGAACACCTGCAAGTAAAGCATATTGTCGTATGTGGTCATTACGATTGCGGAGGTGTAAAGGCTGCTATGCAAGCCAAAGACTTTGGTTTGTTAAACCCTTGGTTGCGTACCATTCGCGATGTATACCGCTTGCATCAAGCAGAACTCGATGCCATTACTGATGCCGACCAGCGTTACCGCCGTTTGGTAGAACTGAACGTAGAAGAACAGTGCTTCAATGTTACCAAAATGGCAGTTGTGCAAGAAAGTTATCTCAAACACCAATACCCTGCTGTTCACGGTTGGGTATTCGATATTCACACCGGCGAACTCATAGACCTTAATCTCGACTTCGAAGCCTTCCTTCATAAAATCCAAAAGATATACGACCTCACCGGACAAGAATGGTATAAACCCTACTAATTTCACTCAATAGTTAAAAGTCAAAAGACGTCATATATTAGCTCCAACTATTCTATGGCTACTTTACAACGAACTTATATTAAATACAATTTCTCTCAAAAACTTCTTTATAAACACCTATTCTACCACGTCTATCTTTTCGCTCCCCTAAGTCTCTCCGATAGCACCCACTTTTTTAACCTATCTCATAAAACTTTTTCACCGCCTCACCCTCGTTATTCGTCCCCCGTCATTACTTCTCTTTTCCGTCCCTACATTCCCCCTCATTGAGGGGGCTAGGGGGAGGTTATCCCCTATTGCTTATGCCCTAAGACCCCACACCACCCCATTTTCTCATTTCCAAATTTGCTAATTCCCTAATTATTCCTTCTCTTTTCCGTCACTACATTCCCCCTCTCCTTGGGAGAGGGCAGGGGTGAGGATTCTCTTTCTTTCGCCTCGAACCCCCGTTTTTCCCATTTTTATACTCGTTGTATCATATTATGAATCAACTATTTATACACCCTTTCTATACCAATCGTCCAAGATTCGTATAAGCTTCCTATAAGCTCTCTATAAGCTAACCCCACCCTCCTAATAGCCTTTTTCCATCAAAATCTCTCTTAACTCTCTTCCGAACCTCTCCGTTTTCTTCCGAACCCCTCAACGCTTCCCCATTTGCTAATTTCCCCATTTGCTAATTTCCTCATTTTCTCATTCTCTAATTTGCTAATTTTTCCTCAAAAACCCCAACCAACCTCTCCCCATTTCATAAGGCGTAGCCTTGATTTTGTTTAAATTTTGTTTAATTTCTGAGGCACAGCCT
>NZ_AJZR01000054.1:0-84933 GCF_000271925.1 Capnocytophaga sp. oral taxon 412 str. F0487
AATTTGATGACGCCTTAGTTTTTATTACGTATTGATAGACCGAATAGCTTGTTCTAAGTTCTTCGCTAATCCAAACAGATAGTTGAACTGTTCTCCATAGAATTGTGTCTCTCGCATTGAGATAGGTGAAGAGCTATCCGTATTTTGAGGAGTGTCTATTATTTCTCTAATGGACTGATTGAATTGTTCAATAGGCGTTTTATAATCAGTTTGAGCAGTAGCCCTAGGTTCAACAAGTAACGTCAAACAGTGTCGCAAGGCTGCTATAAGACTCTCAATTGCCTCGTTGAATACCGATTTAGGGAAGGTTACTTTCTTGCTGTTCAACCTAATGCCAAACGAAGCCACAGAGGCTAAGAAAGTTTGCTGTATCACAATAATCCCGTATACCGATGGATTTTTATACTGCATAAACTTCGGCTCTTGTAACATTCGTTGGAAAGTGGTATTTAGGTTTGAGAGTGCTAACACAGCTTCTTTGCGCGATACTTTATAGGCAGTGGTAATCCCTTCTCCGGTGTTAAAAATCTCTTTTACTTGCTGTAAGTAACCGATATTAGCTTTTACTGATTTGCTAACCGCTTCTCTATAAGTATTGTGTTCCCACGTAGGCAAAATGAGATAATTACCTGCAAACGATAGTCCAACCCCTATAACGGTATCCAATAGGCGGTCATAAATAAGGCTGTAAACATTAGGTGTAATCAGTGCAAAAATAAATATCGCACTGATAGTGATGAATATAGAGGCGTACATATAGTTCTCTTGAATCAACCCAAAAGCAATAGGCATACACAAAATAGCGACATAGAGATACAAACTAGGGTAGGGGAGTAGGTAAATCACAGCAAACGAAGCAACTCCACCAATCATAGTGCCATAAACCCTGCTGAGCGAACGTTCTTGTGTAATCCCAAAACCTGGGCGCATAATAATGAAGATGGTAAGGATAATCCAGTAGGCATTGTTGATAGGGAATATATCACCTATGAGGTAACCCAAAAATACCACTATAGATAGACGCATTGCGTGCCTAAAAAAGGTAGATTTTAAAGATATATGGTCTTTGAGCCGTCGCCACGAGTAGTTTTGGTAACTCACAAACTTGCGATAAGTACTCTCATCGCGTACCCCTGCATCGTTGCTATAATAGTTCTCAAAAATATGTCGGATATTTTCAATAGAATGATACTGACTTTCTATGTAGATATAAAAATTTCGCAACAGCAAAGCACGTTCTTTATCTTCTTCTGATACTTCTGAAAGTGCTTTCAAGGCTTCGTTCTTCTCTTTGGTTTGCGCTAATAAGCCTTTTAAACAGTTGTCTAATTGTATCTTTTTGCGTGACCCAATGTATTCCGACATTTGTTGTAGCTGTCTCGATAGCTCTTTGAGGAAATCTACATAAGTTTGTAAATATTCACGATGCTCGGCAAAAGCCTTGTCCACTTTCTCATATTGTACAGGGTTGGCTAAAGCTAATTCGAAGATATCCACCAGCTCTATAAACATCAAAAATTGGCGTTGCAGGTAATCGGTTTTACCTGATTTGCTCCGTGAATCAAGTACGGCTTCACGGAGCTTTTCATATTTTTCATTGAGGCTTGTTTGCAGGTTGATGAGCTTTTTGAGTCCCTCGCTTCTGTCTTTGGCGATGAGTAAATCAGCTCTTACCGAAAAAAACTCTGCCGTAAGAGCAAAGCACTTCCCTAACAGCTGTTCACTATACAAACGCGGACGTATTTTTAGAAATATATACACTAATACACTGTACCACAAACCTCCTAATAATACACAACCACTGTACAAAACAATACCCCACCCTGTTTGCAAGTGGGCTAAAGTAGAGGCTATCTCAAATAATCCCGCGAAAGCTACCATTGTAGCGCGATGTCCGTATAACGAAATATAAGCGTTTCCGAAGGTGAGTAGGAATATGGTAGGCAGTAATAAGTACTCGTAAGGAGCCGTGAGGTTTACCAAAGTAGAACTGATAGTTGCTAGTAATGTTGCTATGAAAAGACCACCATAGAGGTGTTTTTGATTCCCTGGAATATCGCTGGGCGAAATCGCAATCACACTCAAAGCTATAGGTATGCCAATATCCATTAGGTCAAAGCAATAGCCCAACCCTAAGGGAATAAGCACCGCAATGGTTTTGAGGCACCCTTTGAAGAAAGAAAAACTTTTAAAGAATGATATGATGGAGGTATACATTTTTTACATATATTTGCGGGCAAAATTACAAAACTAATGGCAAATAACCATCTGATAACTGAAATATTAAAGGCAGGAAAGATAATTCTATACCCCACCGATACCGTTTGGGGTTTGGGGTGTGATGCTACAAATCCTGAAGCGGTAGCTAAAATTTTCCAAATAAAACAACGCAGTGAGAGCAAAAGCCTCATCATTTTAGTGAGTGATACAGAGATGTTACAGCACTATGTAACGGATATACCTCCTAAGGTGCTCGTTTATCTTCAAACCTTGCAAGAGCCTACCACTATTATTTATAGTCACCCTTTGCATTTGGCTAAGAATGTGATAGCTGCTGATAATACAGTAGCCATTAGGGTCGTGCAAGATACCTTCTGCCAACAGATGATTGCCGATTTTGGCAAGCCCATAGTCTCTACCTCTGCTAATATCAGTGGAGAGCCAACACCTTTGTATTATCAACTCATTAATCCCCAAATTATTGCGCAATGTGATTATGTAGTACCTTACCGTCAAGACGATACTCAAATAAAAAATCCCTCACGTCTGATTAGGTTTGATACAGACGGAGAGATTCAAATATTAAGATAAATAGTAAGTTACTCTACTATTTTCACAGGTGTTCCGTTATCTATATTAATTTGTCCACTGGTAATCACTTCTTCACCAACAGTAAGTCCGCTGATGATTTCTACCTTATCACCAAAGTTGCGACCGCTTTTCACATTTGCCATTTCAGCTTTAAGCACCTCCTGACCTTTAGCATTTTTGCTACTTACTATTTTAAAAATTTTATTTTGGCTCACACTACCCACGAAAGCAGAATGAGGTACCACAAGAGCTGTAACCTCATCATTACCACTGCCAAACTGTGCAGTCGCATACATTCCCGCTTTTAGCTTTTTGTCTTTGTTGGCTACCAATATTTCTACGGGGAATTTGAGGGCTCCATTAGATTTCGGTGCGATAAAAATAATCTTTCCGTCTACTAATTCTGAGGAAGTACTAGGTTTTATTTTGATGACTTCACCCACTTTTAGTTCTCCTACTTGACTTTCATCTACGGTAATTTTCAATTTCAAATTGTCGATATTTACCACGTTGAATAACGTCTGTCCGGCACTTACAAGAGTTCCTTCTTCTACCTCTTTGCTAGTTACAATCCCGTTGATTTTACTGCGCACAGCTGTATCACCCGATACAATAGCTGCCGAATTGTAGTTCGCTTGGGCGTTTTTGAGTTGTAAGCGCGCTTGTTCCAATTGTTGTGCGGTAACTCCTCCTGTTTGGTAAGCACTTTCAAAGCGCTTTAAATCCGATTTTGCAGTTTCGAGTACCGCTTTGGCATTGTCTAACTGCACATTGGTTCTGTCGGCTTTTGTTTGCGCCAATACTTGCCCTGCTCTCACAAAATCACCCTCTTTTACGTAAATTTTTATGACTTGTCCTCCTACTTCTGAAGATACATTTAGGTCTTGTTCCGCTACAAAAGTACCGTTAGCCGTAAAAAGGTCAGCTACTTTTTCTTCTGTTACTTTGGCAGCACGTACGGCTACTTGGGCTTCTTTTTGGGCTACAATAGCCACCTCTTCAGCATTTTTTTGTTTGTTAGAATATAGGCGGAGCCCCATTAATCCTACAAGGACTATTATGATAACTGTAGTAATTATTTTTTTCATTTTTCTTAAATTACTGTATTAAGTGTTCTAAATCGGGGGCAAAGGTATAACAAAAAAACTTAATAAACAAAAAAAGTTTCCATATTTTTACCTTCATTCACTTTTTTCTCATTCTTCATTGGGTTGTTTTATTTGCTATTAAATGAAGTGAACACTCACTCTATCAAGGTAATTGATATCTAATAAAGAAGAAGCTCCCCCTACTGTATGAGTATCACTTTTGTAAACACTACACTGCAAATAGTCGAGGTCGTTAAACAGAAGCATTCGTTTTCCATCAGGAGCGCGAAGGTCAAGAGGAACACTAAAATCAATAAATTCGCTGTATTGGTTATAAATCTTTTTGAAAGTATACATATTAAAGATAACCTCAAAAGCTCTATCCTGCCTTATTTCTTCAAATAATTTCCTACTGATATTGCTCACCGCATTGCCATAGTGGTCAATATAAATAATCGTACCGTAAACGAAACGTTTATCAGCAGATATCTCTGGTTTAAAATGAGTAGCCTCTAAATACGTATCGGTTTTCTTGCCTATTTTGTTAAGGGGGATATTTTCACATATTTTCTGGGCAATCAAAGGGAATGAATACAGCGTAGGGAAAAGTTCAGTGCTTTGTTCGCCTCTTATTTCGTACAGTTCAGCGTTCTTTTTATCTTCTGCTAAAAGATGAAAAATACCGTTATCAGCCCCGATAAAATAATGCCCGTTCAGTTTCATTACCATATGTCTTTTCTCAGGAGTGCGCTCCGCATCTACCCCTATGATATGTATACTCCCTTTTGGGTAATGTACATAAGCATTCTTTAAGATGAAGGCAGCTTGAAACACATCAAAAGGTGATATCAAATGCGAGATATCTACCACGCAAGCTTCGGGGCACTTACTATAAATAGCACCCTTTACAGCTCCCACCGAGTAATCTCGTAAACCAAAATCAGTAGTTAATGTAATGATTTTCATTCCTTTTGTTATAATGATATCAAGTTTAAAACAGCATAAATATATAAGTATGAAGTTAACTTACCTCCTTTAAATCTGCAATAATCAATCCTTAAGCTTTCCCCCATTATCCTTCATCATTTCTTCGTCATTTGTTTGCCCTTCCTTCGTCATTTGTTTATCTGCCCGTGCGGCTCGCACCGTCATTTGTTCGTTCTTCCTTCGTCTTTTGTTCGTCTTTTGTTCGTCTTTTGTTCGTCTTTTGTTAGTTCTTCCTTCGTCATTTGTTTATCTGCCTGTGCGGCTCGCACCGTCATTTGTTTATCTGTTCTTGTGGCTCGCACCGTCTTTCCTATAAGCTTTCTATAAGCTTCTCCCAAATTAACCATTAACCATTATCTTTTACCTCCAATCTTACTCCCTTTAATTCTTCAATTTGTTGTAATAGCCTATGAATAATCTCCAACCCAGCCATATTCACATCAAGGTCGTAATGCCAATTAGTAAAACGTTCAAAAGCCGAAAGCTGGTCGTAATGTAGGTAAGTAGTGTTGTCAATCACTTCCGTTTCTATAAGTCCGCTTGATTCTAAATCGTCAAAGAATGTGATTTCTATATTGTACAAACGAACGATGTCTTCTCTTGAAATTCTATCTTTCATAATTATGAATTTTTAAGTTGTTCAAATAATGCTTTTTGTTGTTCCGTAAGATTTTTAGGCAATTGTACTTGATAGGTTACAAAAAGGTCGCCAAATGAGCCTTCTTGCTTGTACACAGGAAAACCTTTACCTTTTAAGCGCACCGTAGTTCCATTTTGTGTCTCAGGAGCTACTTTCATTTTCACTTTACCACTAAGGGTATCTATCTGCACTTCGCCTCCTAGCATAGCTGTATATAGGTCGATATTTACAGTAGTTTTCAAATCGTTGCCATTGCGTTCAAACTGAGCGTCGGGTTCAATATGGAAAGTGATATACAAATCACCGTTAGGTCCTCCGTTATATCCTTCGTATCCGTGACCCTTTAGCTTAATTTGCAACCCTTCATATACCCCCGCAGGTACTGTAATACGTATATTCTTGCCGTTCACCGTAAAAGTACGTTGCTGAGCAGTTGCCACTTCTCGCAGTGGTAGCGACATATCCGCAAAAATATCCTGTCCTTTAAACTTACCTGAGGCACTACCGTAACCTCTACCAAATCCCGAAGTCCGTCCGCCGAACATATCTCTGAAGAAATCAGAATAGTCTCCCTCAGAGTAATTACCTCCGCCAAAGCCTTCAAATCCTCCAAAACCACCTTGGGAGCGTTGCTGTTGTTGGGCTTTTTCGTACTCTTCTCCGTATTTCCAGTGTTCGCCATACTTGTCGTATTTAGCACGGTTTTCAGGATTGCTAAGTACTTCGTTAGCCTCGTTAATCTCTTTAAATTTCTGCTCTGCCGTCTTATCGTTGGGGTTCATATCAGGGTGATACTTGCGCGCCAACTTGCGGTAAGCTTTCTTTATATCGTCTTGGGTAGCAGTTTTTTCTACCCCTAAGGTTTTATAGTAATCTATCATCTCTAATAATTTAACAGTCGCAAAGATACTACTTTATTTGATATATTTTGTATACAAATGATAAAAAAATAGGAAGAGATGGACTTATCTCTTCCTATGATTGTGTTTTTGCTTAGGTTCTAAGGCAAGCGTTGGTACAAGCAACAGTGGTGTAACTTATTGTACACTTCGTCGTCAGCGCGTTCTTTGCCTGCGTCGTGTCCTACTTTGGCAATGGCTTTTTGTACATCGCTTTCGCTACATTTGCGTTCGTCAAAAATAAGGGTCATATTCCCACTCTTGATGTTCCAATTAGCGCTCTTTACGCCTTTTACACTGTAAGCTGCTTTTTCTATGCGCGCTTTGCACTGTTCGCAGTTGCCTCCTACGGCAAACTCTACTTTCTTGTTTTTGTTAGGTGCTTGTTGAGCACTTGCAGTAGTGAGTCCAAAGAAACTCAAAGCTACCCATAATAAAATACGTGTTTTCATTCTGAAAAATACTTATTAGTTGTTCGTTTTTAGTCATTAGTCGTTAGCTTTCTAACCACTAACGATTATTTGCTAATTATAGAATTTTAAATCTTAATCCTGCGTAATACATCTGTCCGAAAGCAGGAGCGTACTGCATAGTACTATCAAAATACGCACCAAAAGGGTCGTTGGCAGCCAAAATTCCGTTTTCTTGCTTATAATTGGTGATATTTTCACCACCTACATATATCTCAAAAGTCTTAGAGAATACTTTGGTGATTTGGGCATTGAGTGTAGCAAATGAGGGAGCGTAATCGTTAAGCCTATAAGCCACTGGGTTCGTAGCCGTAGTAGGCAAACGTTGTTCTCCTAACCAATTGAAGGTTACATCAAACTTCCATTGCGAATGGTTGTTCTCGTGACGCTCGGGAGTCTCGTAAGCTACATTGGCAAACCAACGGTGTTTTGGAGTGAGAGTTTTCTCCAATTGTCCTTTGGTAAACTGTGTTTGCACATCGTAATACTTGTAGGCTGCTTTAAAGTCCAAACCTTTGGCAGGTGTGATGCTGAACTCAGCTTGTAAAGAGTTGGCAAAGCTATTACCATTGAGGTTATAAAACAAAGCTTGTTGGGGTGAATTATCCAAATCTACTACTACTTGATTGTCAAAATCAGTGCGGTAGAAGTCTATAGAGAACTCAGCGTTCTTGCCCAATACTTTAAACGCTTGCAAAAAGCTCACGCCGTAATTCCAAGCGATTTCAGGGTTCAAACCGTAGAGCTTACCACCATTACTTCCTACGATAGTAAACTCTCGTGCAGAAGCCAAGAGCTGTTGGTTCTCAGCAATCACATTAGCAGCTCGTTTGCCTCGTCCTGCCGATACTCTAAAAGTAGCTTGCTTCCAAGGATTGTAACGCACGTGCAAGCGTGGAGTGATAAAGTTTCCTAAGTGATTATGACTGTCGGCGCGTATCCCTGCCACAAAACTGAAGTTGCTCAAATTGTCGTAAGTGTATTCAAAGAAGGCACCCACCGAGCGGTCTACACGTGAAAAATCCTCTGTGAGAGCCCTAGTACTAAGCATCTCGTTGTAATCGTCGTAAGTACCGTTGAGCCCTGTGGCAAACTTGTGCTTGGTATTGGTGATGATAGAGTTGTATATCAAGTTGCCATACCAACTCTTTTGGTGTATATCATAGCGATTCAAACCAAAGTAGGAATCCTGCTTGTGCGATTGGAAAGAGTTCTGTAAGCCTATGCTCTTATAAGGCGTATCAGGGAATACATACCCTATTTTGTTAGATGCGCTGAGGCGTTCGGAGTTTACTTCACTGCCCCAAGCATTGGTAGTACCTTTGTCAGTCAGCGGATTAAAGCGCAATTCACCTGCCTGGCGCTCATCTTTCATATAATGGAGGTTCAAAAAGCCTACCCAACCCTTTTGAGCATCGGCGTACTGCCAACGATTCAACAAGTTGATTTGATTGCCTATCGGGTTATCTATAAAACCATCGTGATTGTGGTCAGCTTTTTGCTGACGCACATTGCCGTGAGCAAAGAGGGTAGTCGCCCATTTATCAGAGAGCTTTTTATTGGTATGGGCGTTAATTTCGTAGCGGTTATCCTCCGATGCGTATAAGTTCAAGAAAAAAGGAATGGCACTGATAGGTTTCTCTATTTCATAATTGATTTGCCCCGAAATACTTTCATACCCGTTAATCACACTCCCCGCTCCTTTGGTAATCTGGATACTCTCAATCCACGTACCAGGCACAAACGAGAGTCCGTAGGCTTGCGAAGCTCCGCGCATCGTAGGAATATTCTCCTCTGCCATTAATATGTACGGACTGGTCAAACCTAACATCTTTATCTGTTTGTTACCCGTAACGGCGTCTGAGAAGTTCACATCAATCGACGGATTGGTAGAAAAACTCTCCGATAGGTTGCAACAAGCGGCTTTCAGCAGTTCCCCACTGCTCATTGTGTGCACATCGGCTACTTGCCACTGCGATTTCATTGTATTAGCACGTTTGTAGCTTACTACTACCTCTTCTAAAGTAGTTTCGGGCTCTAACTGAATGTGTAAAGGTGTGTTACCGCTTACTTTCACAGTTTTCTTTTTATACCCTACATAGCTTACTACTAAAGTAGAACTTCCCTCAGGTCGTTTTAAGGTAAAAGCTCCTTCGTTATCAGTAGAAGTCCCTATTTGGGTACCTTCCCAATATACATCAGCACCTATAAGTGGCGTCTTGTTTTCATCGACTACTGACCCTTTGCTAAAATTTTGAGCAAAGAGCGACAAGGGCAACAACAGCCCTAATAAAAAGATATATTTTTTGTACATTATTGTTCTGTTTTATTCAGTTCAGGAATTAGAATTTAAGGATTAGAAAACAGAGGTAAAGGAGTTTACCTCTTACCTTTTATCTTTTACCTGTTACTTGAATAAAACACTCTCTGGCAGTACAATTCGTACAGAGGCGGAGCATTCAGCTGTGTAAAGAAATCAGTAGTGATAGATTTCTTTACTGTCTCAGTAATGCTTACCTCTTCTAATATGGGTAGGGTAGGGGGAGCTATTACAAAGGGTTGTAATTGCAATTCCAATACCTTTACTACCGATGTACTATCAGAAATAGAAGAAGTGATAGATGTGTCGTCACAACACTTTTTATGTGAAGTTTCTGTTTCGTCATCATTGTCATCCGAAGCACAACAAGAGTCCATTGTAGTACAGTCTTCCTCTTCCTCACTTGCAGAAGTAAGGTACTCTAAGGACACTGACGATAAGGTGTCTTTACAATAATGAAAAGTAATCGCCCACCCTGAATTGGAGAACAGGATAAGCGCTGATAATAATATGTTGATAAGTTTTCTTTTCATTGCGGGGGCAAAGATACGACAATTTTTTATATTTCGTTTCTAAAGATAGTATTTTTTAATAAAAACTCAAGAAGTAATAAAACAACAGCAATTATCGCTAAGGGTCTGAATTTCTCATCTACCTCAGTGTATTTAAATTCTTCAATCTTGGTAGTCTCCATCTTGTTGATTTCATCGTAAATCTGTTGGAGCTTTTGGTTGTCAGTGGCACGAAAGTATCTCCCGTGTGTTACTTCAGCTATCTTTTTCATTAGAGGCTCATCTATTTCCACTTGTAACATACGGTACATTATGCTACCATCAGGATTGAGTGCGTAAGGAGAGAGAGCCGTTCCATTGGAGCCTATCCCTATTGTATATACTCTAATACCGTACTCAGCAGCCAACTCAGCTGCGGTTTGTGGGTCTATAAATCCTGTGTTGTTCACTCCATCGGTAAGGAGGATAATAACTCTACTCTTGGCTTTACTTTCTTTGAGTCGGTTTACAGCCGTTGCCAGTCCCATACCTATGGCTGTACCGTCTTCTATTTGTCCATAAGTAAGTTCCGAAAGAGCGTTTAAGATAATACCTTTATCCGTAGTCACAGGAGTTTTAGTATAACTTTCCCCTGCGTAGATAACAAGTCCAATACGGTCATTAGGACGGTCTTTTACAAATTGTGAAGCTACCTTTTTTAGTGCTTCAAAACGGTTAGGCTTTAAGTCTTTTGAAAGCATACTCGCCGATACGTCTATTGCCATTACAATATCTATCCCATCAGTAATCTTTGTGTGTGCATTTTCTGAATGGGTTTGTGGGCGTGCTAATGCTATAATTAGTAAGGCTACTGCCAATAAGCGCAAGGCAAATAAAGAATGGTATAAATGGTCTTTCCACGAACTCATCTTCTTAAAAGCGATAGTGGAAGATATAGTTACATTCGGTTTAGATTTCTTATTCCAATACCAATACCACGCCACCATTAGTGGTAAGACTAACAGTAACCAAAAGAACTGTGGATTGGCAAAAGTAATATTTTTAAGCATATTATTCTGTTTTAAATACAATAGAATTGATAACTCTTTGTGCTATCTTATCGGCGTTAGGTTCGTCTATATGGGTGATAAGAACTTGTTGGAGCGCATTGTTTTCAGTAAAACTGTACAGCTCATAAGAAGCGCTAAAATATTTACCTTTCTCGTTAGGAATACTCATTTTGCCAAAAACTTTTATACCTTTTGCACCGCTGGGCGAGGTGTATTCTTCCTGCAAGGTAGTGATGTTCTTCGCCTTAGCTTTATCCAATTGCGAAAGCACTATTTCATTCACCTTTTGTGGGTCTAAGGTAAGTCCACCGCCTTGTTCCTCTTGTTGGGGTGCTGTATTTTGGGCGTCTTTCTTAAAGGTAATGATATTGGTCATTATGTATAAAGGTGAATTAAGACTGCCGTAATAGAAAGTATATTGCTTATCTATAATCGATTTGTATTCCGCTACGTCTACTATTTGCTTGCGAATGAGTATCTCTGGCGTAGTGAGCTCAGTAATAGGATAACCGTAATCACTTGTTACCCACTCGCTGCGATTGATACTCGCATAAGTATTGAAGTATTTGTTGTACAAGATACTATATCCCATAAGCAATACAGGAGCTAATACTACAAAACAAAGCGCGACGATAAGAGCCACTCGGTTGCGTCTTTTTCGGCGTTCTCTTATTTTCAGTACGCTCATCGCGAAAGCGTCTTGTGTAGGCACTTCGCCTTCGGCTACTACCACAGGGATAGCCTCTTTGGTTTTGATAACCACGTTCTCAATGGTCTCACGGTCGTATTCAGCATTGTTGTCCGAGGGCTTACTCTTGGCAAATTTCACCAAGTCGGCATTTTGTAATACCCGTTTGAGGTTGCTGATAGTCTCTTCCGATAAGTGTAGCTTTCCTGCTTCTTGCAAAACATTAATTTTAGCCAAAAGCTCATCTGTGGTACTCTCTTTGGCTAAAATATGCACCTCGTCTTCTAAGTATTCTTTTACAATATCGGTAAGCCGAGTATAATAGGCTTTGTGTTGCGATTCTATAAGGTATTTAGAATTTTGTAAGTCTTTTAGGTCTTGTATGGCGCGCTCAAAAGGAGGTAACTTTTTGCGCTCTTCTTCAGCCGTTAGTTTTCTCTTGCGGAAGACGAAGAAGTATAATCCACTTGCTACTAAAAGGAGTCCTATAATTCCTAAAATAATCCATAACCACATACGTGAAGCCATAGGTGAGGCTACTTCGGTAATAGGTTTAATGTCGTATAAAGGCTGTTTGAGCGTATCTACCGCTACGGTATGTACTTCTACGAGTAGCGAATCGGTATAGTAGTCTTTGTTACTGATGTGTATCCTTTGTCGCGGAATGGTGTACTTCCCTTCATCAAATTGGGTAAGGTAGTAGGCTTTTTCCAAACGAAACTTACCTCCCTCTTTCAAGGTATCAGTAGGGTCGGCTTTTACCATTTCTAGCGGACTAAAACTCTGTCCTTCCGGAAATACCACGGCCGCATCAGCAGGGGCTTCTACCGATATCTTGTATTCTATCTGTTCCCCTATTTTTATGTTCTTTGTATTAGTCTCTACCTTCACCTCTTGTGCGTAAAGAGTAGGAAATACAAATAATATTAATATGAAATATAATATTCGTCTCATTTTACCGCTTAATACTTAATTTAGTCTCTTACCTTTTACCTTTTACCTATTTTTAAAGTATCCCAACAGCTTTTGGGTATAACTCTCATCGTCTCTACAGCTCACTACCCCTGCACCCGATTTTTGCCAAAGCGTCTCAAAATAGTTCACCGTCTCTTGATATTGTTTTGCATATTCATTTCGCACTGCCGATGAAGCGGTGTTCACACGCATCAGTGCTCCCGTTTCAGCATCTTTTACCATCACATAACCTAAGTTAGGTAATTCAGTTTCTTTTTTGTCATAAATGCGAATACCGGTAATATCGTGTTTTCTGGCAGCTATCTGTATAGGTTTCTCATAGCCTTTATCCATAAAGTCCGAGAGCATAAACACAATTGCCTTTTTCTTCGTTACCCTACTGAGGAACTGTAAAGCCTCCGAAATATTAGTCTTAAAACTTTTAGGCTGAAATTCTATAAGCTCTCTGATGATGCGCAATACGTGCGATTTCCCTTTTTTAGGTGGAATATACAGTTCTATTTGGTCAGAAAAGAGTATCAATCCCGTCTTGTCGTTATTCTGTAAAGCTGAGAACGCCAAGGTAGCTGCTATTTCGGTAATCACTTCACTTTTGAATTCCTGTTTCGTGCCAAAAAGCTCACTACCGCTCACGTCTATCATCAGCATTAGCGTAAGTTCGCGTTCCTCTTCAAATACTTTCACAAAAGGCTCGTTGTAGCGCGCCGTTACGTTCCAGTCGATATTGCGAATATCATCACCAAATTGGTACGGACGTACTTCACTGAAAGTCATACCCCGACCTTTGAAGGTAGAGTGATACTCCCCTCCGAAAATATTATCGGAGAGCTTGCGCGTTTTTATCTCTATCTTGCGTACTTTCTTTAATAGTTCTTTGGTATCCACTTTTATTGTTTTATTGTAAGTTATGAATACAAATTAAGGCTTAAAATAATATAGTTATAACATAGTAATTTTTTTTCTGTCACAACATTCTCCTCAGAGTACTCAGTGAGTTGCCGTAGTTCAGTATTACAACAATTCTTTTAATTTTATCTTTATTGTCTTCTCTTCATCACTATTAGGAGCTTTATATCCAATCTTAACTGTTTTACCTTTTTGTTTTAGCATTTGTCGGTATTGTTCTAAGTCCCCCGTATTGTTTTTATTGATACTCATAATTTTACTTCCTTCTCGTAGCCCTTTTTGGTAAGCCTCCGAGTTTACAATTATTCTTGTAACTACAATCTCATTATTTACCCGTTGTATAGAAATAGGACTTATGAGTTTTTCAAATTCTTTACTAAATAAATTATTAGGTCTTAGGTATAATTTATGTGTTTCATAGTTCAAGATAATATCAAATCTGTTAATGATTTCACTCCCCAAAATTCCTAAATAATTAGGAAACGAACTTACTCCCTCTTTGTCTGACGATAAATTAATGGGAATATCTTTAAAGTCAAATCCAGCAACGGTAAGTTCCTTTATCATTCCGGTTGTTACAGTACTCTTTTTGCTCAGATTATCACTCGAAGAGACCAAAGTCTTTCCTATTTTTTCAATCAACTTATGTTGCTCTTTATAGGGAGTGTTGATGAGTAACGAAAGTCCTGCTCCGCTGTCAAAAAATACATCTCCGTCAAACACTTCCCCATTCTCTAATTTAATACGGATAGGGAACTGAGGAATAGGAACTCCTAACTTAAATTCAAAAGGTACTTCTGTATATCCTTTTGTGTTTAGAGTCTCACTAAGATTATAAAGAGAGATAACACGCCTCTGAAAATCAATCTTTGTAATATAATTCTTTATAATATCATTCCCGATGATACCATCAAACTTTTTCTCAAAAGCATTGTTCAACCTACTTAAATCTTCTAAAACAATATTTACATTCCCAATTTGTAACTCAGGATTTAAATTTATTGTTTGTGATAATGCTATGTGATATTCTTTACTTCCTCCAGCACCTTCTACTTTCTGGGTATGATTAGGCTTTATTCCATATTGCTCAGCAACATTTTTATCTAAGATAGTAGTGGAGGCTCCTGTATCAAAATAAAAGGTAAGAGGCGTTGCCTCACCTTTTACTGATAGCTTTAATAACACGTACTTATCCTCTAATAACTCAAAAGGCAGAACTGCCCTTTGTGCACTAATAGCCAACGGCAAGCATAAGGTCAGTATTAAAGTACTCATTGTTTTCATAATAAAACCAGTTATTTTAATATCTCAGAATTACCTTTTACCTTTTACCTTTTACCTTTTACCTCCTATGGTACTTCAATGGTATTCACTATCTTGTGAATCATCTCTACTGAGGTAATATTCTCAGCCTCTGCTTCATAGGTGATACCGATACGATGGCGCAATACGTCAAATACTACCGCACGTACGTCCTCAGGAATTACATAACCACGACGTTTGATGAAAGCATAACATTTTGCCGCCATTGCCAAGTTGATACTACCACGTGGCGATGCCCCAAAGCTAATAAGTGGTTTAAGCTCTGCCAAGTTGTATTTTTCAGGATAACGAGTCGCAAAAACAATGTCTAAGATGTATTTCTCAATCTTTTCGTCCATATACACCTCGCGCACGGCTGTTTGTGCTTTTAGGATTTGTTCCAAACTCACTGTTTGGTTCACCACTGCATAACTATTGCTGAGGTTGTCGCGCATAATCCGTTGCTCTTCGTCCAATTTAGGATAGTCGATAACCGTTTTAAGCATAAAACGGTCTACTTGTGCCTCAGGTAGTGGGTAAGTTCCTTCTTGCTCTACAGGGTTCTGAGTTGCCATTACCATAAAAGGAGCGTCTAACTTAAAGGTCGAATCACCAATGGTTACTTGTCGCTCTTGCATTGCTTCCAATAGGGCAGACTGTACTTTGGCAGGCGCACGGTTAATCTCGTCAGCCAATACAAAGTTCGCAAAGATAGGTCCCTTTTTTATAGAAAACTCGTTTTGCTTGATGTTGTAGGTCATTGTTCCTATCACATCGGCAGGCAATAAGTCCGGCGTAAACTGGATACGGCTAAACGACCCGTGTACTGATTTAGCAAGGGTGTTGATGGATAGCGTTTTTGCTAGCCCAGGTACCCCTTCCAAGAGGATATGCCCTTTGCCTAATAACCCGATAAGCAGGGCATTTACCATATGTTTTTGCCCTACAATCACCTTGTTCATCTCATTGGTGAGCGCATCGATAAACACACTTTCACGCTCTATCATTTCGTTTATCTGACTGATATCTACAGATGTTCTTTGTTCCATAGTACAAATTATTTTTTTAGCGTTTTTCTTTAATACAAATACTGTGCCGTCTTGTTATTAGTACGGGTTACAAAAGTATTTTTTTCTTACTAAACTTACAAATATTTTTGCAAAATAATTTTCTAAGCTGTGTTTAACCTCCCTTTACCTTATCTTACATCTTGTCATTGCTTTTACGTCCTATACTTTGCCAAAGTTTTCACTTGCCCATCGTGCTACGACCTTTTACAAAGTTTATTTTTTCTTTACCTTACCTCCGCCTTACATTCATCTTACATTTATAATTTGTTCATTTATCTTTCATTCATTAATCACTTTTCACCCATTGTAGACCCACTGTAGAGCCACTGTAGAGCCACTGTAGAGCCACTGTAGAGCCACTGTAGAGCCACTGTAGACCCACTGTAACCCCACTCTTTGTCCATCTGTCCTATAAGTTTCCTATAATCTTTGTATAATTCCCTACCCCTAATTCACCATTAATCACTAACCATTAACCGCTAACCATTCATCATTAATAATTAACTTTTTTTGCGTAGCATATAAAAAAGTACTACTTTTGTCGCTCTAATAGCAAAGATATAAGAAATGAAGTTTGAAACTAAAGCCATTCACGGCGTAAGAACTGCCAATAAAAACACAGAAAACTGGGGAAGCACCATCAATATGGCTTCTACTTTCCCTATTGAAGAATACGGTGTAGAACAAGAGTTTGAATACGGACGCGTTTCAAACCCTACTCGTAAGGATTTTGAAAGTCTTATAGCTCAATTAGAAAATGGCATACACGGATTCGGATTCTCATCGGGTATGGCTGCCATTTCTTCTGTTTTTACAATGTTTAAAACAGGCGACCATTTTGTGTTAGGCTTAGATATCTACGGAGGTACTTATCGCATTATGCACGATATTTTCAATAAATTTGGTTTTGAAGCTACTTTTGTCGATATGACCGACCTAAGCAAAATAGAGAAAGCCATTCGCCCTAATACAAAAGCCATTTTTATAGAAACACCCTCCAACCCTCTGTTAGACGTTACCGATATATGTGGGGTAATAGAAATCGCCAAGAAACATAATCTGCTCACTATGGTCGATAATACCTTTATGTCGCCCGTGTTACAACGCCCTTTAGAGTTAGGAGCCGACATAGTATTACACAGTGCTACCAAATATTTAGGAGGTCATAACGATATCATCGCAGGAGCTGTGGTGGTAAATGATGAAACCTTAGCCGAGAAAATACGTTTTGCACAAGTAGCCATAGGGGCATTGCTTTCTCCGTTTGATAGCTGGTTGCTCTTGCGCAGTATGAAAACCCTTAAACTAAGAGTCGAAAAAGCTCAAGCCAATACCCTTAAACTATTAAATTTCCTTAAAACGCACCCCGAAGTAGAAAAGGTGTATTATCCTACTGATACACAAAATAAAGGGAAAGCAATACAAGAACGCCAAGCTTCTGGTGGAGGTTCAGTATTTTCTTTTACAGTAAAAACCGAAGCCAAAGCCAAAAAGTTTTTCGAGAGTCTAAAAGTAGCCCTTTTTGCAGTGAGCTTAGGAGGAGTCGAAACATTGGTAACCCACCCCAGTTCGCTTACTCACACCGAGTTTCCCGAAGAAGAAAAAGTAGCACGAGGCGTTACCCGTACACTCATTCGCGTAGCAGTAGGAATTGAAGATGCTGACGACGTTATCGCCGATTTTAAACAAGCCTTAGAAAAATAATTTGTAAAAAATTTGCTGTTGATTCATTATTTATTTGTATCTTTGCCCGCTGGAAGAAAAAGAAGCTAACTTGTGAAGACACCCTATTTTAAACAATCTTTTCTTATTGTTTTATTTGCAACACTCATTTTCATTGGATTTAAGAACTGTTTGCCCGCGCGTATTTTTCCCGAAACTAAAGCCTCAGGAAGCAATGTAGTAGTAGATAGCTTAATGTTGGAAGCCATTTCAGGTAAAGAAATCGACAAAGTACTCAGCCAAGCCAATGATTCCTTAGCACAAGAACAACGACTTAAAAAGTCCGACCAGTATCTTTTTTCTTTCTTTAAAAAATTAGAAGAGTTAGAACAAACTAAAAATGGTAAAATAAGAATCGCTTATTACGGCGATTCGATGACTGATGGCGACCTCATCGTGCAAGATTTAAGAGCTCTTTTCCAAAACGCTTTCGGGGGGTTAGGAATTGGCTTTTTGCCCATTGCTTCTGAGTCGGCTAAATCAAGAGGAAGCGTATTTCATTCTTATTCCAATACTTGGAAAACCCAATCTTATGTGAATGTAAAACGCCCTAAACGTCCTTTTGGTGTCTCTGGGCAAGTGTTCTTTACACAAGGCAATGGTACGTGGGTACAATATAGGTCATCAAACCAAGCTCATATTAGTCAGTTGTATGCACCAGCATTGTTCTATGGTGCTTCTGGTAATAAAGAAGCAAAAGTAGAAATTGCCTATAACGATACTGTAAGGGTAGTAAAATCATTAGACACTGATAAATTGCTGAATGTATTGCCTTTAACCGAAGGTGCAAACACTAAATCAGTGCGTATTACTTTCTATAAGTCCGATTCTATTCCTATTTATGGAGTGGGCTCAATGCAAGGCAAAGGCGTATATATAGATAACTTTTCAAGCAGAGGTAATTCAGGCTTACCCTTATCGCTCTTTAATCCTGATTTAATGAGAGCTTTCGATAGAGCGTTAGGCGGATATGACCTTGTAGTATTACACTTTGGTGCTAATGTACTCAATTACGGTACACTCGATTATTCGTGGTATGAACGCGGAATGACAAAGGTGATTAACCAGATAAGAGCTTGCTTCCCTCATACCTCAATTCTTGTTATCTCTACCGCCGATAAGTCTACTAAAGTAGATATGGAGATGCAAACCGATAAAGCAGTAGTACCTTTGGCAAATGCACAACGGAAATATGCACAAGATACTCGCTCTGGTTTTATTAATTTATATGAACTGATGGGGGGTAGAGGCTCTATGAAACAATGGGTAGAGGCAAATCCACCGTTAGCAGGTAAAGACTATACTCACTTTAATCCAAGAGGAGCTAAAAAAGTAGCCCACCTCATCTATAATAAACTTATGGAAGAGTATGAGCACTATAAAGATCCTCGTAATAGTGAAAAAGCCGATGTGTTCCAAGAAAGAATAAAAGAAATTCAAACAGTACGAACCGTTACTCCTACTACTCAACCTAATGTAAATAGAACAAGAACACAAACTGTAACAACTCAGCGAGTACAATCACCAACTACTCAACGGGTACAAAGTGCAACAACTCAACGGGTACAAAGTACAACTACTCAACGAGTACAAAGTACAACCACTCAACGGGTACAAAGTACAACCACTCAACGGGTACAAAGTACAACCACTCAACGGGTACAAAGTACGACTACTCAGCGAGTGCAATCACCAACGACTCAACGAGTACAACCATCAACAATTCAGGCAGTACAGAATATTACAAATAAAGTGCATAAAGATACTATTAAAGAAAAAAAAGACAATTTACATAGATAACATAACAAGATAGATAACACACTAAAAAAATAGAACAATGAAAAAGCGAACGCCATTCATAAAGAAACTAATAGCTCCTGTATTGTTTATCATTACAGTAGCCCTCTATTTTAATGTTAATTATACTACAGCTATTAATTTATCTTCACTTACTTCAAAGATAGTAAATATAGAGAATAAAGAAGGAATTGATAAAGATGCCTTCAAGGAAGCTATTCCGCAGCCTTTGGCATATGCTGCAGGTGATGATGACTCTCCTAAGGAGTACAATAATTTGTACAATGCCTCAGCTTTGAACCCTTTTTTCGAAAAGCTTGCTGCTTTGGAGAACTTGAAAGATAGGAAGATTAATATTGTTCATATTGGCGACTCTCATATTCAAGCCGATGTAATGACTAATATTGTAAGACAACGCTTGCAAGAAGAGTTCGGAAATGCTGGTTTAGGTTTAGTATTCCCTTATTCACTTATTAGAACTAATGGGGGACATAATGTGAGCTTTACTTCCAATATCTCTTGGAATAGTGAGAAGAATACTTCTTCTGCAACTGTTGGTATTACAGGTTATTCTCTTTCTACCAGTAACAAGAATTTTGTTATTGAACTGGACTTAAAAAATAAAAACTACACCTTTAATACGGTAAAAATTATTACCCCTAATAACGAACGTTTGTTCGAATTAGCTACCAATGTAGGTAAAGTAGCTCGTTTGAGACCTAGTGTACCTAAAACACTTTCACACAAAGTAGAGCAAGGGCAAACACTTTATGGTATTTCAAAGAAATATCACACTTCAGTAGAAAAAATACAACAAGCTAATAACTTAAAAAGCGCACAAATAAGAATAGGGCAAGTATTGCGTATCCCTACTAAAGAGATGGTAGCTTCTACTCCTAAACAAAAAGTAGATTTATCTAATGCTACCATTTTAAACGGTAATTCTTTATATAGCTATTATTCTTATGATAATCTAACCCCTTCCGATAAGGTTTATCTCACAGCCAATACCGAGAGCTCTTCATTTACGCTTAATGGAATTGTCTTAGAAAATGATAAAAACGGAGTTATATATCACAGCATAGGGGTAAATGGGGCTCATTTCTCTGATTATAACAAATCGCAGCTCTTTTTCGACCAAATCAAAGCCTTAGAACCCGATTTAATCATTATATCTTTGGGTACTAATGAAGCTTATTGTCGAATGTCTGCAACTCGTTATGACGAAGAGGTAAATAAATTCATAAAAGCAATTCGCTCTCAATATGGTCAATGTCCTATATTGCTTACTACACCTCCGCCTTCTCTTTACAAAAAGAAAAGTCCTAACCCCTTGTGTATGGAATACGCCGATACTCTCATCGATAATTCAGTAAAAGATAATTACAGTGTTTTCGACCTTTATCGAGCTGTAGGAGGAAATGAAGCTATTCAACGCTTTATTCAGCAAAATCTTATTGCTGGTGACCGCATACATTACACAAGAAGTGGCTATACTGAGCAAGGCGCTCTCTTTTATGATGCTTTTATGAGCAATTACTTGAATTATAAAAAACAATATAAACTATCTTTAAAACCCTATCTAAATTGAGTATAGATGCCTTACTGCAATGGTTTATTGATACATTCACAACTGAAAACATCTCTAAATGGTTTGTTGATAATTTCTCATTCACAACCGAACAAGTAAGACAATGGTTCATTTATGACCCTAATCATCCACTATTATTTAATAGTAGTTTGTTTTTAGGGTTATTTTTGGTGTTTTATTTGGTGTATATTATTACCAAAAAACACGCTCATTTCCGTACTGTTTATGTTACCTTATTTTCCTTATTCTTCTATTATAAGGCAGGAGGTAACTTCTTTGTGTTGCTGATAATCTCCTCATTGTTAAATTATTTCTTTGCAGGACAAATCTATAGAAGACAGAACGCCTCATTGCGCAAGTTCTTCCTGGCAGTGAGTATGGTTGCCGATTTGGGTATTTTAGCCTATTTTAAGTATACTAACTTTTTAATTGATAGTCTCAATACACTACTTCAAAGCAACTTTGCCCTACAAGATATCATCTTGCCTATAGGTATCTCGTTCTATACATTCCAAACAATGAGCTACACTATTGATGTATATCGCCGAGAGATAGAACCTGCTAAATCATTCTTAGATTTTACTTTCTTCGTGTGTTTCTTCCCTCAATTAGTGGCAGGGCCTATTGTGCGTGCCAAGGATTTTATACCACAGATATACAAAAAAATAAGCTTAACGAAAGAAGAAACTTCTTTTGCTTTATTCCTTATCATTGGAGGATTGATTAAAAAAGCAGTTATTTCCGATTATATCTCCCTAAACTTTGTAGATAGAGTTTTCGATGCTCCTAACAGTTATACAGCTTTTGAGAACTTAATGGCAGTATATGGCTATTCTTTACAAATATATTGCGACTTCTCAGGCTATTCCGATATGGCTATAGGTTTAGCGCTACTAATGGGCTTCACTCTCCCTATAAACTTCCGTACTCCTTATCAGTCTAAAAATATCACTGAGTTTTGGAGACGTTGGCACATTTCCTTATCTACTTGGCTAAAAGATTATCTTTACTTTTCAGTAGGAGGAAACCGCAAAGGTACTTTTTGGGGCTACTTCTTCCCAACCGTCTTTTTTGCTTCCACTTTGTTATGGGCATTTCATATGCAAGAAAAAACAATGTTGCCTCTTTACATTACCTTAGGAGCTATCGTTGTGTTTGTATTGGCTATACTTATCTCTAAAAACCGACAAAAATCAGTGCGTAGTCATTTCAACCAGATGACGACAATGCTCCTAGGTGGTTTATGGCACGGAGCTAATTTGCGTTTCATTATTTGGGGAGCATTACACGGGTTAGCTTTGGCTGTCCATAAAACCTTTACGGAGTTCTTCCCTAATAAGAATCCTGAGAAAAGAACTTTTTTTAAAGGTATCGCTAATATCATTTTTGTAGTGATTACTTTCCACTTTGTAGCTTTTTGCTGGATATTTTTCAGAGCCAAAGATTTCGATATCGCTTTAAGTGTAATCTACAATATCCAGTCTATAACTTATGATCTTCATCAATTTCAAGTTATTGCCAAGGGCTATCAAAATGTATTTTTGTTAATGGCAATAGGCTTTGTTTGGCACTTTTTCCCCACTAGTTTAAACGAATGGCTTAAAAAGGTATTTGGTGCAATGCCTATTCTCTTTAAAGCAATTATTTTGGCACTTACTTTTTGGGTGGTATATGCCACTGCTTCAAGTGGAGCACAACCCTTTATTTACTTCCAGTTTTAGACGATATACATCTAAGTAAAAACTTAGTTTTTTACTCAAATAGAACAAATAAAAAAGTGATTACTTTCTCTTGAAAATAATCACTTTTTTAGTGTTTATATAGTTGTTCTATCCCAACTATAATACGCTTGCTAACGCTTTGTTTACTTCGCGTACTGCTCCGGTACTTTCAGCAAATTTGGCTTTTTCAGCATCGTTGAGTTTTACCTCTACAATTTTTTCTACACCATTTTTACCGATGATTACAGGTACCCCTACACACACATCCTTTTGTCCGTATTCTCCTTCGAGCAATACAGAGCAAGGGAAGAGTTTCTTTTGGTCGCAAGCGATTGCTTGTACTAAAGCTGATACGGCAGCCCCTGGTGCATACCAAGCCGAAGTTCCCAAGAGTTTAGTAAGAGTCGCGCCACCTACTTTAGTGTCTTCAGCAACCTGATTGAGGCGGTCAGCACTTAAAAACTCAGTTACAGGCACTCCACGATAGCTTGCCAAACGAGTAAGAGGTAACATACCGCTATCGCTGTGAGCAGCGATTACCATACCATCTACGTCTGAAATCGGACTGTTGAGCGCTTCTGCCAAGCGATATTTAAAGCGAGCGCTATCGAGTGCTCCACCCATACCAATAATGTGGTTCTTAGGTAATTTAGTAGCTTTGTGTACCAAATAAGCCATAGTGTCCATAGGGTTGCTTACTACAATCACAATCACATTAGGTGAGTATTTTACCAATTGTTCTACAACCGATTTCACAATGTTTGCATTGGTGCCTATAAGCTCTTCACGAGTCATACCTGGTTTACGAGGAATACCTGAGGTAATCACAGCTACATCACTGCCTGCTGTTTTTGAATAATCATTGGTTACCCCCACAATACGAGTGTCAAACCCATTGAGGGAGGCGGTTTGCATCAAATCCATAGCTTTACCTTCGGCAAAACCTTCTTTGATGTCAATTAAAACTACTTCAGACGCGAAGTCTTTAATAGCAATGTACTCTGCGCAACTTGCTCCTACGGCACCAGCGCCTACTACTGTAACTTTCATATAATCTATTATTTAAGTCAGGAGAAGCCTCCTGATGGTTATTTTCAAGCAACAAAAGTAAGGACTTTTAGCAAATCCTCCAAATTATCTTTAAAAATATTTTTAACATTCTTTTTACTTTTTCATTTTATGCTATGTGCTTTTTATGTACTTTTGCACTTTCAAAACTAATAAACCATTCAAAATGAAAGACACTTATTTTGTGGTGGGCATCTCCACCGAAGTCGGTAAGACCGTCGTTTCGGCTATCCTTACCGAAGCTCTCCAAGCCGATTATTGGAAACCAATCCAATCTGGCGATTTAGAAAACTCCGATACTCATAAAGTAAAACGCCTCATTAGCAACTCCCGCACAGTATTTCACCCTAATAGTTATGGGCTACACACACCAGCCAGTCCACATCTTTCCGCTCAGTTAGATGGCGTTCGTATTGAGCTTTCCAAAATTGTGCGCCCTACTACCAATAACACATTAATTATTGAAGCAGCAGGAGGTCTCTATGTTCCTTTAAATGATGAAGATACTATGCTCGATCTTATCCTCCCCACCGATAAGGTAGTGCTCGTCTCTCGCCACTATTTGGGTAGCATTAATCATACAATGCTCACTTATGAAGCCCTTAAAAACAAAGGACTCAACGTTCACGGCATTATTTTCAGTGGTACCCCCACACCGTCTACCGAGGAGTTTATTCTTCATAAAACAGGACTCCCCGTGCTCTTACGTATAGATGAAGAACCTTATTTCGATAAGCAAGTTGTTAAAGAATATGCTAGCAAACTAAAAATATAATACAAAATGTTATATTTTGTAGTGAAAAACAAATTAGTAATTTAATGATAATCAATGTGTCATAACCCTTTGTATAACAATCTTCCAAGATTCGTCCAAGCTTCCTATAAGCTCTGTATAAGCTAAGCATAAGTTGAGAAGAAGAAAAATCTATTTATAAATTTGCACAGCTTATAAAATCTTTTTATCTTTGCGCCCGAAAAAAATTACATAATAATCATTAAATTAATATTGGAATGTATTTAACAAAAGAAGTAAAAGCGGAAATTTTCAAAAAGTACGCAGGTTCAGAAACCAACACTGGTTCAGCAGAAGGGCAAATCGCTCTTTTTACCCTTAGAATCAATCACCTTACAGAACACTTAAAGGTAAATCGCAAAGATTTTAATACCGAGCGTTCCTTGGTGAAATTAGTAGGTAGACGCAGAAGTTTGCTCGATTATTTGAAGAACACAGATATCGAAAGATACCGTGCGATTATCAAAGAGCTAAACATCAGAAAATAAGCAATAGTAAGGAGGCTTTGTGCCTCCTTTTGTTTATTACAGCAGTTTTTCATTGGTTAGACCCTAAAGCCCACAACACAACAATTATTAATTATTAATTAACAATTAAAGAATGATTCCAGAAGTAAAAAAAGAAATCATCGAATTAGGTGATGGCCGTACCATCACTATCGAAACAGGCAAGTTGGCTAAACAAGCCGACGGTGCTGTTGTGGTGCAAATGGGCAATGCGATGCTATTGGCTACAGTAGTATCGGCTAAAGAAATCAATCCTGAAACTGACTTTTTGCCTCTTACTGTAGACTATCGTGAGAAGTTTGCAGCAGCAGGTCGTTTCCCTGGGGGCTTCTTCAAACGTGAAACACGCCCTAGCGACCAAGAAATCCTTACAATGCGCTTGGTAGACCGCGTATTGCGTCCACTATTCCCTAAAGATTATCACGCTGAAACTCAGGTGATGATTCAGCTTATTTCTCACGACGAGAATGTAATGCCCGACGCTTTGGCAGGTCTTGCTGCCTCTGCTTGTTTGGCTGTGTCTGACATTCCGTTCGATGGTCCTATTTCCGAAGTACGCGTAGGTCGTGTAAACGGTAAATTTATCGTAAACCCAAGCCGTGAACAATTAGAAGCTTCTGATATTGATATTATGGTAGGTGCTTCTAAAGACTTTGTGGCAATGGTAGAAGGTGAAATGGACGAGGTGAGCGAAAAAGATATGGCTGAAGCTATCAAATTTGCACACGAAGCTATCAAACCTCATATCGAAGCACAATTGCGTTTGGCTGAAAAAGTAGGTAAGACCGAAAAACGTACTTATGAGCCAGAAGTAGAAAACGAAGAGGTAAAAGCAAAAGTATATCCTTTGGCTTACGAAAAATGCTATGCTATTGCCAAAGAAAATACAACCAAACAAGAACGTGGTGAAAAGTTCAATGCGGTAAAAGAAGAATGCTTGGCACTCTTCACCGAAGAAGAATTAGAAGAGCTTACTCCTATCATCACTCGTTATTTTGACGAGGCTGAAAAAGAAGCCGTGCGCAACCTTATCTTAAACGAAAATATTCGTTTAGACGGTCGTAACACTACCCAAATACGCCCTATTTGGTGCGAAGTAGGCTATTTGCCATCAGCACACGGTTCATCTATCTTTACACGTGGTGAGACCCAATCGCTTACTACCGTTACGTTGGGAACTTCACGCGAAGCAAACGTAATCGATTTGCCTTCAGAACAAGGTGAAGAACGTTTCTACTTGCATTACAACTTCCCTCCTTTCTCTACCGGTGAAGCACGTCCGTTACGCGGAACATCACGCCGTGAGATAGGTCACGGTAACTTAGCACAACGCGCCCTCAAACGTATGATTCCTGAGGATTGCCCATATACCGTGCGTGTAGTATCCGAGATTTTGGAATCTAACGGTTCATCTTCAATGGCAACTGTGTGTGCAGGTACTTTAGCCTTGATGGATTCAGGGGTACAAATGGTAAAACCTGTATCGGGTATTGCTATGGGACTCATCACCGATGGCGAGCGTTATGCAGTACTTTCCGATATCTTAGGTGATGAAGACCACTTAGGTGATATGGACTTTAAGGTAACCGGTACTGCCGATGGTATTACCGCTTGCCAAATGGATATCAAAATAAAAGGTCTTTCTTACGAAATACTCGAAAAAGCTTTGAACCAGGCTCGCGAAGGACGTATGCACATCTTGGGTAAAATCACTGATACGATTGCAAAACCTAACCCTACCGTGAAACCTCATGCGCCTAAAATCGTTAAGATGGATATGCCTAAGGAATACATCGGGGCATTTATCGGTACGGGTGGTAAGAATATCCAAGACTTACAAGCGCGCACCAATACTACTATTGTGGTAGAAGAAGTGGGCGAATTGGGCATCATAGAAATCTTAGGTACCGACGAAGCTGGTATTCAAGAAGCTATTGAGGCAGTAAACGCAGTGAAATTTGAACCTGTAGAAGGAGAAACTTACACTGTAAAAGTAGTGCGCTTGGTAGAATTTGGGGCTTTTGTAGAGTTTGTTCCTGGTAAAGACTCTTTGCTCCACATCTCTGAAGTATCTTGGGATAGAATTGACAAAATAGAAGATGTTCTTAAAGAGGGTGATATTATAGAAGTTAAATACCTCGGTATCGACCCCAAAACCAAGAAAACAAGAGTATCGCGCAAAGCTTTGTTGCCACGTCCACCGCGTGAAGATCGTCCTAAGTCTGACAAGCCTTACAACGAAAAGTCTCGTAACGACCGCAATAAAGGACACAATAATCACCAAAAACCGCGTCAAGAATAGGCGTTATGTTATAAGAATTTTTGTATTCATAATATTTTTAAAACCGAAGATTTTGTACTTTTATAGTATAAAGTTTTCGGTTTTTCTTTTTTTTAGTATCTTTGCCATCAGATAAAAGATTTTAAAAATGAAATCCTTTCTAATTTCAATAGTAACTGATGTGATTAATGCACCTATAGCATTGGTATATAACATTGTTACTGATAACAAGAACTTTCAGTGGCGAAAGGAAGTGGAGAATATTGAGTTATTGTAAGACGGCTTTATTGAATATTACAAAGGTGGGGGACACACGTTTTTTAAGAATATTCAGAAGAAAGAAAATGAGTATTATGCCTTTATAATGCAACACAAACTATTCTATGGAGAATGGGAAGGAAAGTTTGAATCGTATAACGGAGGTACTAAAGTTTGCTTTAAAGAGAAAATACATATCAAAAACTTCTTTTTAAGACTTATTGCGCCTCTCTTTTGGAATTTAAAACGGATACAACAAAACTATATTACCGCATTAAAAGCAGAAGTATATGGAAACAAATAAATATATACATTTGTGGTTACCTATAATGGGACTACACGCTTTACATCAAGTAGAAGAGAGTATTTCATTCTGGCAATGGTATATCGACTTTGTAGATAAGATACCCCAATGGTTGCAACTCTCTAGAATTGCTGAGAATGCTCATTTAGCTAATGAACACCCTGAATATTTTATAGGAGCTTCTATTGGGCAACTTACTTTGGTAGCAGTCTTTGCTTTTTTATGTCGAAAGAACGAAAAAGCTACAAGAATTGCTCTTGGGATATACCTCGCAGGATTGACTTTCTTCTTGGTATGGCATATCTTGGTAAGCTATTTTACCCATTCTTATTCTCCCGTAATGGTAACCTGCCTCATAGGGGTTTATCTCATCCCAAAATGGGGGTGCCAGTTGTTTAAAAGATAGAAGCCAATGACTATTTCAGAAATCATACAAACTTATAGAGCACTTGGTTTAGAATCCTCGTTGAATTATAATGAGTTTAACAAAATTCTCATTACCAGTCATTCTACCCGTATAGAAGGCTCTACTTTAACTTTAAACGAAACTCGCGTACTGATTGAAGAAGGCAACACTCCTAATGGTAAGCCTCTATTGTTTGCCAATCAAACCAAAGATCATTATGAGGCATTGAATTTTGTACTAAAAGAAGCTACACAACAACGACTTCTATCAGTAACTTTTATTCAGGAAATAGCTGCCAAAGTGATGAAAACTACAGGAGAAGTGCTTACTAATGCCTTAGGTACTGTAGATGCCAGCAAAGGTGAATTGCGTAAGGTGAGAGTAACCGCAGGAGGTGTATCGTTTATGAGTTTTGAAAAAGTACCGGCAGCATTAGAGCAGTTAGTAAAAAAACTAAATGAACTACTCCCTGAGCAAACTACCGAAGAAGCTCAATTAGCACTGTCATTTTATGCTCATTATGAGTTAGTGAACATTCACCCTTTTCTCGATGGCAACGGCAGAACCTCACGCCTGCTGATGAACTTTATTCAGCAGTGGTATGGTTTGCCTTTGGGTATTGTATTTGCAGAGGATAAAGCAGCTTATTACGAAGCTTTGAACTCTGTGCGAACAAACGAAAACTTTGAGGCATATAATGCTTTTATGTTCAGTCAGTATACTAAGCATTTACAAAATGAGATTGCTAAAGAGAAGGATTTTAGAGAAAAAGAAGACAAAACCATAGAATGGAAATTTTAAAATAGAAATACAATGAAAAAATGGATTATAGGAGCGGTGATTGCCGTGATAGCCGTATTAGGCTTCTTTATTTATCGCGCTGTACTGGTGAGCAATACAGCTTTTCAAACCCAAGAAGAAATAGTATATATCCCTACGGGATCCGATTTTAGCGATGTGTTGCACGTGATGAGTCCGCTACTGAAAGACCGTATGTCTTTTGTGCAAGTAGCCAAACGTATAGGCTATGCCGATAAAGTAAAAGCAGGTAAATACATCATCAAAAAAGGGGCAACCAATATAGATATCATACGCACTCTTCGCAATCGCAATACTCCTGTGAAACTCAAATTCAACAATCAGGAGCGATTAGAAGACTTTGCAGGACGTATCGCTACACAAATAGAGCCTGATAGCACTACTTTAATGCGTGCTTTCTTAAACCCTAACTTCCTCAAAGAAAACGGTTTCACCGATGCTACTGCATTGGCAATGTATATCCCCAATACGTATGAGTTCTATTGGAATACCTCTGCCGAAGAATTTCGCGATCGTATGCTCAAAGAGTATGATCGTTTTTGGACACCTGAGCGCAAAGCCCAAGCCCAAAAGCAAGGGCTTACACCCATAGAAGTGAGTATATTGGCATCAATTGTACAGAAAGAAACGGCTAAGGTAGACGAGCGTCCTCGCATAGCAGGGGTTTACTTGAACCGCTTACATATCAATATGAAATTGCAAGCTGACCCTACTGCTATCTTTGCTATGAAAAACCATACGGGTGATTACAATATGGTAATAAAACGCGTTACCGAGGTGCATACAAGTTTGCAAAACCTCTATAATACTTATCGGAATTACGGTTTACCTGTGGGACTTATCACGATGCCCGACATATCGAGTATTGAAGCTGTGCTCAACCCTGAGCAACACGATTATCTCTTTTTTGTTGCTGATACTGAAAACTACGGTTATCACAAATTTTCGCGTACCTATATGCAACATCTACAAGGGAAAAAGCAATATACAAGATGGGTTGATGACAAAGGAATTAAATAGAAGATGATTAATGGTTAATGGTTAATGATTAATGGTTAATGATTAATGGTTAATGATTAATGGTTAATGATTAATGGTTAATGATTAATGGTGAAATTAGGGGTAACTTATACAGAGCTTATAGGATAAACGAACAATGAGTGGCTCTACAGTGGCTCTACAGTGGGTCTACAGTGGCTCTACAACGAACAAAAGACGAACAAAAGACGGTGCGAGCCGCACGGGCAGGTGAGGGAAAGACGAAGGAAGAACGAATGTAAAATGGAAGTAAAGTGAAGGAGAGATATATTTAAAAGGTTTCTTTATTCACTTATTTTCCAATTGCTGATACCTGCTAAGCGGGTAGTGTAATGACAGCTATTATAGATGAATAATATATTTATTGGGCACTGATAAAAAATAAATGTTAAAAATCTTGCGTTTTTATGGGTGAAGACGTAATTTTGTCTTGCAGAAAGAAGTTTTTTAAGGCTTAATAATGATGTGGGATTTTAAACGAACAGCAAATGTATTTACTCTAATACTACTACTTATACTCTTTTCTTCAACAGAGATTCTTAAAGCACAGCAACTAAAAACTGTAATTTCAGAGAATATAAAATTTACTACTTCTGGTTTTCAAGAAGGCACTTATATTTCCGTGAGAATAATTTTTCCTAAAGATAAAGAAAAGATAGATATAAGATTTACTTTTCCTGAAGGAATTGAATATGCGGGATATACTCTTGAAAAGAACAGTGCCATACGAAAAGTTACTCCCAAAGATATAAATTTACCTAATAACCCTGTGCTTACTGTACTAAGTAGACCAGGAAGTACAACACATCTTTTAGTGAAACGCAGAATTACTAAAAGAGGGTACAACTATCTGAAAACACATCTATCTCTTCAAGATGAAGTGGGTGTAATGATTGATGAGGTAACGGTTGCTACTAAAAAATCTAATGAATATTTTTTAAATACTCCTAATCTGCAAATTACGACACAAAAGGTGAAAGAGAATCCTATGGGGGATTATTCGAAAGTATTCAGTATTGAGAATAAAACCATAGAAGGGAAAAGAGTAGGTATCATAAACGATATTTATTTTTCGGTGAAACACCCATTAGGGGTTAAAACACGAAAAATGATTTACAATAAAAAAGTACTTACTCCCATAGGTAAAGTGCCACAGCATATAGGGCAAAATGGAGGAGAGGATTTGTATGTGATACGAATTTCGGAAGGATTAAAAGAGAAGGAAGGAGTTTGGATTACAGAAGAGTATACGGCGAAAGGTTGTAAAGCTAATGGGGAGGTGCGTTATGAGGCTTATTGGGGAGAAAATCCTTTGGAATTATATGGAGTGAGTAGTGCTCTTCAATCGATTACAATGCAAGTGGCAACTGATGAAAACCCTAATGTTATTTTAAATCCACAAAGTACAGCAACTTATTTTAAATGGAGTGAAGGCTTCTGTGGAAATACTTTGGGAATATTTACTGCACAATACATTAATAAAGGGAATGCAACGGCTTATGACCTTCAACTGACCCTTTATGAAGAAGAGGATGCGGTGAAATTTAAGGCTTATAAACCTACGAATTTCCGTATTATAGATAGTGAGAAAAAAGAAATTATTATCCCTGATAAAGCCATACAAATGCCTGATGGTGTGTTAGGAAAACGCATCATTAGCTTTACTGAATTAGAGAGCTTTAAGGATTTAGCATTAGGGCAAAGCGATATAGGTATTACTGATGAAGATGGTGACGGGGTAAGAGATGATTTGGCACCAGAAGAAAAGTTAGAAATACGTTTTGATTTAGTTAGAAATGATAATATTCCCTGCTTATCATCTACCGAAGGGATATTTGGAGTAAGTATTATTGGTGAGCTTTCTTACCATAACTTGTGTGGTATTTCTTTTCATAAACAAGAGTCATTAAGTGACCATACTTTTAAACGAAAAATAAAAGATGTGAAAGACACTTCAAAATTTCCTACCTTATTAGCACTTAACCAACCTATACCGGCTTCAATATCTTTTACTGCTTCTGTAACTTCACAAGACAATATCCAACAATTACAATCACATCACAAAGAAATAGCAGAAAGGAAGTATCGTTATGAGCTGTTGTTACCCGAAGGAATGGCAATGATGAATATAAAGTTTTATAAAGCCGATGCTTATGGGGGTTCGGTAGCATCTGCAATAACTCTGCCTGATGTCCTTTCGGGAGGAACATTCAGTTATACCACAGCAGATGAGGTTTGGGGATATATCACTTTTGATATGATTTTAACAACTTGCAAGGCAAACAAGGTTTCTTTGCAATATTCAATTTGGCAAATGGATAAGAATAGGTATAATACTTATTGCAAAATACCCTATATTTGTACACAAAGGGCGATAGTTGCCAAGTGTCCTGATGTGTGTTTTGAGAATGCCCCTAAAACACTTTCAACAACAATAGAAAGGGCTGAAAATTCGTATGGTTGGACAGATTATACAATGACCCAACGGCAAAAGCGTACAAAAGTGAGACAAGAAGACCGCAAACGAGCACTTTACTTAGACGATATTGAAATAATATCGGAGGGTGTACAATTAGGGGGCTCTACTAAGAATCTTTATTATTATGTGCAGGTACCTAAAACAGTGGTATTATTGCCTAAACAGGTTAGTTTAAAAATAGGAGAGCATCTCATAACATTGGTTGCCAAGCAGGGTGTCCTTCGTCAGACCACCGATGATGAAAATAATTATTTCTTGTGGAATTTAACAGAGGCATTACCTTCTCGAGGAGTTTTAGCAGATGAGAAATTTACTGCTGTTGTTACTTATCAAGTGGAGAGTTGTACTGCCGAAGATGTTACTTTAACCTCTCAATTAAAAGAAGAGATAGGTTCTTTTTTTTATAGAATTGATGGAACAAAAGAACAAAACATAAATGAAAGAGGTTATCATACGGAGGAATTGCATTGTGGAGAAGAGAGTAAGAGTGTATTTTATATTGTAAATATACCTGATGAAGATGTTTATTCTTGCTATAAGATGAAAGATTGTGTGTTATTTTCTCTACGAAATAAGACAGAGAGTAGTGTTATTCAGCAGACTACCGATAGAATATTTAAAGATGAATATCGCCCTAAGAGGCTTGTAAAGATTATAGAGATAAAAGTGCCTAAGGGTTATGATTTGGTAAAGCCGGTGGCGTATCATTATTTAGAAAACACGGCAACTAATGTAGTGCATATTCCGTTAGAAAGCTTTACAACAGAAGAAGATAAGGATTTTAAAGTGTATACTTATACTAACCATGTGAAAGGAACGGAGGGGTATTTACCTCCAGAAATTATTTCGGGACAAAATGATGAGACTCAGTATATAGAAGTTTTTGTACAGCCTACTTGTAAAGCAAAAGTATGTACAAGCGAAGAAGAAGCCTTTAACCATAATCAATTAGTAATTATGGGGGTAACCTATGAAGGTTTCTATTATCATTATGCCAATAGTGGAGAGACGAAGATTACGAAACAGAACACATCGAATACTTTGCTTTATGGGGGACAGCGCTCTATTACTTTGCAGTCCATCACCCCTCAGAATATAAAAATACATAACACGACCTTTTTTATAGACTTTAGGTTACAAAATTTGAATAGGGAGCCCATAGATAATATTTGGCTTATGCTCCCCAATATACAAGGTATAGAAGTATTGAGATTGTTAGCAGTAGACCCTATTAAACAGGAAGAGCAAAGAGTTATCACAGCCCAAGATGTGCAAGGCAAGAAGTATTATTCTTTAAGTGAGCTAAGAGCCTATACAGATATAATTTATAGATTGGAATACCGAGTGACTAACTTCGATATGACACATTTTACCGTTGAGGTTTATGCAGGCAGGAATTGTAATGATAATTTAATGGAGTGCAATATGCAACAACTTGTGTATAATGTAGAAAGTGAAAAAGGAGTAACACCTGATATTGTTGTTGTAACACAACCTGAGAGTCAAGTGTTATGCAATGGAGAAAGAGCTGTATTTACTTCTGAGGCTAAACTTATCTCAGCAAGTGCTACAGGAAAAAACATCGGCTATCAGTGGCAAGAATTAACTAATAAAAGCACCCAATGGAAGAATATAGATACAGAAAAGGGCTCTGTTAGAAGAGGAGATAAAGTAACCTTAGTTTTTGAAGCTGTCAATGCTGACTTAAACGGGAATAAGTATAGGGTGAAATATAGTTATACAGACGTAAAAATTGCTACCGTTCAGTACTCTGAGGAAGCAATATTGAAGGTGAATTATTTAACTATCGAACAACAACCTACCTCAGGTGTTTATATTCAGAAAGCTTTACCATCGCCTTTATATGTAATAGTGAAGGGTACCACTGCACCTGTTTATCAGTGGTATGAGAGTACTATGAATACAAATATCGGTGGTAAGGCAATAGATTCTCACGCGAATAGTTATACACCTTCAACTGAAACAGTAGGGGAGAGGTATTATTATGTGACTATAACCGATAGATGTGGTACTGTAACGAGTTCAGTAGCCAAAATAGAGGTAAAAGCAGATACTTTTACAACAACAAGTGAATTGAAAAGAATTACTGTTTACAATGGCTTATCAGCAAACGGAGATGGAAAGAATGATTATTTTTATATCAGAGGGATAGAGTATTACCCCAATAATAGAGTTAAGGTATACAATCGGGCAGGTGAAAAAGTGTTTGATATAAAAGGATATGACAATACTTCTCGCGTATTAAAAGGAGATAAAATGCCCTTAGGAACTTACTACTATGTGTTAGAATATTACGATGCTCAACGAAAAGAAACACAAATAGGGTGGCTGTATATACAAAAATAATAAGGGTATAGATATAAAATATTGTGTAAAAAGTGGTAGAAATGTAAAAAAGTTGTACTTTTGCCGAAATAAAAGTCAGTTAGATTTATTATCTACTTGATTAACAGCAATGAAGAAAAATAGTTAAGTAATACACAGTTTAAAAATGATTAAAAAAGCGTTTATTTTTGTATTAACAATGTTTAGTGTAGGGGTATATGGACAACAAGAGTCGCAATATACCCAGTATATGTACAACACTATGATGTTTAACCCAGCTTATACAGGCTCAAGAGAGGTAGGCAGTTTCTTTGGTATGTTTCGTACCCAATGGGTAGGCATCAAAGGAGCCCCCACTAATGGAAGCATTAGTTATCACCAACCAATGGAGAGCTTACGCAATGTAGGTTTGGGAGGAAGTATTTTTAGAGAGAGTATAGGACCTCAAAATCAGACGGATTTAGCGATTGATTTTTCATATACTTTGAACTTTGAGAACTCCAAATTAGCTTTTGGTATCAATGGTTCGGGAAGCTTATTTCAAATAAATTATGATGAGCTAAACAAACAAGACCAAGCAGACCCTAACTTATCGGGCAGTGAGAGTGTTTTTTCACCTAATATAGGAGCGGGTATTTATTGGTATACTGATAAGTATTATTTAGGGTTTTCAGTGCCTAATATGTTGGAAACCACTCATTACAACAAGAGTTCAGTGTCTGTGTTGAAGAATACGCAGCATATGTACTTAATCGGTGGTTATGTGTTCAACTTGTCAGAAAACACAAAATTCAAACCCGCAGTGCTTTCTAAGATAGCTTTTGGAGCACCCTTGCAATTGGACTTATCGGCAAACTTTATGTTTAATGAGAAGTTTGTGTTGGGAGCAGCTTATAGATGGTCGGCAGCAGTGAGTGTAATGGCAGGTTTTCAGATAAGTGAACGTTGGTTTGCGGGATATGCTTATGACTTTGAGACGACTGAATTATCAAAATATAACTCAGGTTCACACGAAATCTTTTTGCGTTATGAACTGCTCAAAACCTATAAGAAAATAGTGTCTCCTCGTTTCTTTTAGTTAGGAAGGAGAACAGAGAGTATAAGCCTTTATAAATTACTTAAAATTGAATTGTTGATGAGAAAATACACTTTTATAATAGCCTTATTTTGTGGAATATCTGTACTGTTTGCCCAGAATGAGAAAGAGTTGCAAAAGGCAAAGGAAATGTATAAAAACTTTGCTTATGTTGATGCTATAAAAATATATGAAAGCATTGCTAAGAAAGGATTTGTGAATCAAGATATATTAGAAAATCTTGGTAATTCATACTACTACAATGCAGAATACAAGAAAGCATTACCTTGGTACAAACAGCTATTTGAGAATAAGAAATATAAAATCAAACCTGAATATTACTATCGCTATGCACAAGTACTAAAATCAGTAGGGAAATATGACGAAGCGAATAAGCTAATGTCTCAGTTTGCTGAGCTTACAGGTAATAATGATACGCGTGCTGTACTTTATGAAGAGAATAAAGACTATCGGGAAGTGATAGAGAGTAACTCAGGACGTTTGCAATTACACCCAGTAGCTATTAACACCGAATATTCAGAATATGGGACAGCTTTTTATGGTGATAAAATAGTTTTTGCAGCAGCTAATAGCGGTAGAGCTTCTAAAGGAGAAATTTCACAATGGACAGGAGAGAGTTTTTATGACCTGTATATAGCAGACCGCAATAAGCAAGAATTAAGTAATAAGAAACCTTTTTCATCAGCTTTAAATACAAAGTTTAATGAATCTACGGCTGTATTTACAAAAGACGGAAAAACAGTGTATTTTACCCGTAATAACTATATAAATAAAAAGATAGGAACGAATGGAGAAAATACTATCTTACTAAAAATACTTAAAGCAACGAAAGATGAAAAAGGAGATTGGGGAAATGTGGTAGAAGTGCCATTTAATAGTAACCAATACAATGTAGCGCACCCAGCCTTGAGTCCTGATGAAAAATATCTTTATTTTGCTTCAGATATGAAAGGAACCTTAGGGAGTTCGGATATCTTTCGCGTAGAGATTTTAGGAAATAATAAATACGGTAGACCCGAAAATTTAGGAGATGTTATTAATACGTCGGGGCGTGAATCTTTCCCTTTTATCTCTAAGAATAATGTGTTATATTACTCATCAGATGGCTTTCCAGGGTTAGGAGGTTTGGATATCTTTGCGGTAAAGTTTTATGAAGACGGAACAGTATCAAAACCTATTAATATAGGTAAGCCAGGTAATAGTGCTGATGATGATTTTTGTTTTATAATGGATAGTGACAGCAAGATAGGATTTTTAAGTTCTAACAGAGCTGGAGGAAAGGGTAAAGATGATATTTACAGCTTTTATGAAGAGAAACCTTTATCCTTTGACTGTGAGAAAATGCTGAAAGGAGTACTGAAAGATGCTAATACAAAAAGCGTTATTGTAGATGCTCTTATAGTACTATCAGATAGAACAATGAAACAGGTAGATACTCAAAGAACTAAAGAAGATGGTACTTTTGCATTCAAGAAAGTGGATTGTAAAGAATTATATTATTACCTAAGAGCTGAAAAAGATAAATATGAAACCACAGAAGTGAAAGTATTAACGGGTAAAGAAGGAGATATCTTCTACGAGTTCTTGTTAAAACCGAGAGAAATAGCTATCTCAAAGGATACTGATTTAGCTAAAGTATTTGAGATAAAAGAAATATACTTCGATTTAAACAAGTCGAACATCAGACCAGATGCAGCGGTAGAATTAGCTAAGATTGTGGAAGTGATGAAACAATATCCTAAGATGAAGATAGATATTCGTTCGCACACCGATAGCCGAGCTACAGATGCTTATAACTTAGCTTTATCTGACCGCCGAGCTAAATCAACTCTTGAATGGATAGTTAAGCAAGGTATTGACCGCAAGCGATTGAAAGCGAAAGGCTATGGAGAAACGCAATTAGTAAATGGTTGCTCAAATGGAGTGCCTTGCACTGAAGAACAACATCAAGCTAACCGCCGTAGTGAGTTTATTGTGGTAAGTATGGATTAATAGAAATATTGTAATGGAAGATTAGGAGTTATAAATTAACTCCTATTTTTCTATTTACCCAGTTGATATTACAAACCTTCTTTTTTATAATTTTTTCCTTTTATTGATTTATGAAGAAACAAATACCTTTCTATTTATTAGCCATTCTTGTAAGTACTTTCACACAAACTATTTGTGGACAAAGTGAAAAAGAAGCTTTACAGAAAGCAGCTAACTATTACAAGAACTTGGATTATGTACAGGCTATTAATGCCTATGAAAGTATTGCCCGTAAAGGAGTAGAACCCCAAGAGCTATTAGAAAATTTGGCTAATGCTTACTACTATAATGCCGATTACAAACAAGCGAATAAGTGGTATGCAAAACTCTTTGCAAATACTGATGTTAAGACAGGAAAACCTTATAATATTAATCCTGAATATTACTATCGTTATGCGCAAACTTTAAAATCAGTGGAAGATTATGAAGCTTCTGACAAAATGATGGATAAGTTTGTGGCTCTTAAAGGGAATAGTGATTCGCGTGCAGTACTCTTTCAAAAGAACAGAGATTATCAGGCAGAAATTAAGCGGAATTCTGATAGAATGGTATTACACCCCTTGCAGATTAATACTAATAAATCAGAGTATGGGACAGCTTTTTATGGTAATAATATAGTATATGCTACTAGCAAAGGTGGTATCTTAAAGAAGCGTGCAGATTGGACAGGAGATAATTTTTATAGTTTGTATGAGGCAACTACCGATAGCTTGCAAGTTTTTAAGAAAGGAAAGCTCAATGGTATCAATACTAAGTTTAACGAATCGACAGCTGCGTTTAGCAAAGATGGAAATACGGTTTATTTTACTCGTAATAACTTTATCCATAATGAAGTAAAGACTAATGGGGACGAAACAGTATTGTTGAAGATATTTAAAGCTACCAAAAATAAGAGCGGTAAGTGGGAAGATGTAAAAGAAATGCCTTTTAATAGTAATATTCATAGTGTAGCTCACCCTGCTTTAAGTCCTGATGGTAAATATATTTATTTTGCATCGGATATGAAAGGTACTATTGGAGCATCGGATATTTATCGTGCTAAAATACTGAAAAACGGTTATGGGAAGCCAGAGAATTTAGGAGCACTTATCAATACACAAGGTAGAGAGTCTTTCCCATTTGTTTCAGATGATAACATATTGTATTATTCATCAGATGGTTTTCCAGGTTTAGGTGGATTAGATATTTATGCCGTAAAATTAGATGAGGAAGACAATCCTATTTCTAAACCTGTGAATGTAGGTCGCCCAGCCAATAGTGCTGAAGATGATTTCTGTTATGTAATTAACACTCATACTAAAATAGGTTATCTTACTTCAAACAGACCAGGAGGTAAAGGAAGTGATGATATTTATAGTTTTTATGAAGAAGCCCCAGTACAGTTCTCGTGCAAACAAGCCATTAATGGGGTTGTTAAAAATGCAAAAAGTTTAGAAGTAATAGCAGATGCTAAAATTACTTTATTAGATAAGTCATTGAAGTTAATAGAAGAACAAATCTCGAATAAGGAGGGGTCTTTTAGTTTTCTTTATACTTCCAATTGCAAAGATGAACAGCTAATAATTAAAACAATAAGGGAAGGTTTTTCTTCTGACGAACAAAATATTACTTTAACAGGATTAAAAGACGCGTATGCTGAAGTATTGTTATCTCCTATTGTTGAGAAGAAACCTATAAAAATAGGAGATGATTTATCAAAGGAATTAAAAATAGATAATATATACTTCGACTATGATAAAGCTAATATTCGTCCTGATGCAGCTGAACAGTTGGCTAAAATAGTAAAAGTAATGGAAGAATACCCTACTATGAAAATAGATGTGCGCTTGCATACTGATAGTAGAGGTTCTGATAGCTATAACTTAGCTTTGTCACAAAGACGTGCAAAATCAACTATTAAGTGGCTTATAGCTCACGGTATTCACAAAGATAGGATTACGGGTAAGGGATATGGAGAAACGCAATTAGTAAATGGTTGCTCAAATGGAGTACCCTGTACTGAAGAACAGCATCAAGCAAACCGTCGTAGTGAATTTATTATTATATCAATGTAAGAAAAGAATATTTCTATAAAATAGGAGGGAGGTTATCATTTTGATACCTCCCTTTTTTATTCTTTATAATGTTGCTTCAAAGATTTCTTTAAAATGAGTTAGGATACGTTGTTTTACTTCTTGAGTATCCACCTTATCTTTTGCTAATTCTACATTTAGGGACGTTACTGCTTTACCGCGAATACCACAAGGGATGATATTATCAAAATAGCCTAAATCAGTATTTACATTTAGGGCAAAACCGTGCATTGTTACCCAACGAGAACAACGGACTCCCATTGCGCAAATTTTACGAGCAAAAGGCGTTCCTACATCAAGCCAAACCCCTGTCTCACCTTCACTGCGTTCGCCTTTGAGACCATAATCGGAAAGAGTACGGATAATCACTTCTTCTAAAGAACGCAAATATTTGTGAATATCGGTGAAAAAGTTTTCTAAATCTAAGATAGGATAACCCACAATTTGTCCAGGTCCGTGATAGGTGATATCTCCACCACGATTGATTTTGTAAAAAGTAGCTCCTTTATTTTTTAGTCCTTCTTCATCGATGAGCAGATTCTCTATATGACCGCTTTTGCCAAGTGTATATACGTGAGGATGTTCTACAAAAAGGAAATAATTAGTAGTAGGCAAGGTTGTGCCATTAGCTTTGTTATTTGTTTTTTGCGCGACTATTTCTTCAAACAGCGACTCTTGGTAGTCCCACGTTTCTTTGTAGTCTTTATTACCTAAATCCTTAACGATTACTTGTTTGTTCATAAATAGTTTGAATATTACCCTGACGGATATCTCCAGTATTGTACCCTTTGGTAAACCAATATTTGCGTTGTTCAGAAGTACCGTGAGTGAAAGAATCAGGTACTACGTGTCCTTGCATACGTTTTTGTATAGCGTCATCACCTACAGCGTTAGCCGCACTAAGAGCTTCGTCAATATCATCGGCATCTAAATATTTTTGGTTGTGATGTGCCCATACTCCCGCATAGAAATCGGCTTGTAATTCTTGTGCTACCGACCATTTATTGGCAGCTGCTTTGGAGAGCCCTTGTTGTTTTTGGCGTACTTGTTGCGAAGTACCTAAAAGTGTTTGGATATGATGCCCTACCTCGTGTGCCATTACGTAGGCAATAGCGAAGTCCCCACCTTTAGCTCCGAAGCGTGTTTTGAGTTCTTCAAAGAAATCCATATCCATATAGAGTTTTTGGTCAGCAGGACAATAGAATGGACCTACTGCAGAAGAGGCAGTTCCACAGCCTGTATTTACATTAGCAGTAAAGAGTACCAAGGTAGGTTTCTTATAGGTTCCTAAGCCATTTTGAGCAAATATTTTATCCCATACATCTTCGGTATCGGCGAGTACTGTAGCGGTAAATTCACCTATTTTCTTTTGTTCGGCAGTAAGTTCTACGCGTTCTACCGCTTGTTGAGTTTGGTTACCACCTGCTACTTGACTTACTACAGAGGCTACTTGTTGTCCTGTTTCGCCTCCAAAGAGTTGTAACAATACTACGATGATACCTACGATACCGCCGCCTGCTATAAGACCACCTTTAGCACTTATTCCGCGACGGTCGTCTACATTGCTACTTTGTCTTCTTCCTTCCCATTTCATAGTTTATCTTGTTATATTTTGGTGCAAAGATACATCTTTTCTCAATATGTACAATATCCGTTTACAATAAATGAATTCCGTTCTTATCGCATAACTGAACCATATCATCTGTCCATATGGATGCTTGTACTTCACCGATATGAGCTTTTTGCAAGAGTAGCATACAGATACGAGATTGACCGATACCTCCCCCAATAGTTAAGGGTAATTCACCGCGTAATAGCATCTGATGATATTCTAACTTCTCGCGTTCTTCTGATTTTGAAGCTTTCAGTTGAGAATGTAGAGAGGCTTCGTTTACTCGAATACCCATTGAAGAAAGTTCTAAAGCGCTGTTTAGTACAGGATTCCAAATAATAAGGTCGCCATTGAGTTCCCAATCGTCATAATCGGGGGCTCTATTGTCGTGTTTTTTTCCTGAAAGAAGTGTTTTGCCTATTTGAGTAATAAAAATAGCTCCTTTTTCTTTGGTGAAATTATGTTCGCGTTCAGAAGGTGATAAGTTAGGATACATATCTTCTAATTCTTGTGAACTTATAAATGTTACTTCACGAGGTAGAAAAACCTTACACTTGTTATATTCTTTTACTAAAAGCGCTTCTGTTTCAAGAAAGGCATTATATAGCTGTTTTACGGTTTGTTTGAGATAAGATAAAGTGCGCTGAGAGGGACTTATCACTTTTTCCCAATCCCATTGGTCTACATAAATAGAATGGGTATTATCTAATTCTTCATCTCTACGGATAGCATTCATATCAGTATAAATGCCTTCGCCTGCTGTAATACCATAACGTTTCAGGGCTAAACGTTTCCATTTAGCAAGCGAATGGATAATTTCTATCACTTCACCTTTGTAATCTTTCATTTCGAAGCTAACAGGGCGTTCTATTCCGTTGAGGTTATCATTAAGGCCTGTGGAACGCTTCACAAATAAAGGAGCCGAAATACGTGTGAGGTTTAAAGCACGCGCCAAAGCCTGCTCAAAAGAGTCTTTGATTAGTTTTATAGCTCGCTCGGTATCCATTATTCCGTAGGGAGTTGAGTAGTTCTTAGGGATAATAATAGTCATAATCAGACGATAATAAGCTGTTTGTTAATTTAGTAGCTTGCTTTGAGTTAATAGCATTAGTTCTCGTACTGCTTTGGTAGTTATAGGGTGTTCATCGGCACGAACATCATAACCATTCATTTCGCCTATATTCCACAAACCTATACCATCAGGGAAGGCTTTAGAGTCTTTAATTTTGGAGGCAATCTTCTCAAACCATTTAGCTCTCTCAGCATCATTTCCTTTGTATTCTTTTCCTGTTTCCTCAATAACCAAAGGTTTACCAATGCTATGGCAAAAGGCAACTAATTGGGGAATACTATTAATAGCGTCGTCGTCGTATACGTGTATGGTGGGGATATCAATCTCGGGCAACGACCATATTTCTTTAAAACCTAAATCGGCATCGGTACCCCAGCCGTCTTTGCCTTGATGAAGAAACCCACCTGCTGAAATAGGGCGAGTTACTCCCATTTTCCTCAACTGAAGGGCTAACCGTTTATAGAAGGCAATGAGATTAGCTTTATTACCCGCTTTCTCTATTGGATTATCACTGTATTTACTAAAAGGCTCGCCTGCTATGGCTATGAAAGCAAGGTGAGGGTCGTTTTTATAAGTATATCCCTTTATGGGGGTTCTGTTTAAAACAACTTCTAAATACGGAGTCCAATCGGTAGAAGGTGAATAAGGGTTGATACCTTCTTTTATGAGTTGATTTCGTATGTAGGATAAATCTAAAACATAAGTCATACCGCTGGCGACTATTTTGGCTACTTTCTTATCCATTTCGTCAAACTTATGCTCGGGGTCACTGGTTAAATCTTGCAAATGACCTTTATCTTTTTGTATCATATCAGTCAATCGCATACAATTAATACCCATAGCTTTAGCATTAGCAATCCATTTATCGACATTAGGAGCTCCATAAGCAGTAGCAATTCTTAATCCTACTCCTGCTTTTGGTTCTTTGTTTTCAGGATTTGATTTTTCGTCTTTACAAGCGATTAGTAAAACAAAAAATAGGAGTAAATATTTTCCTTTCATATTGTGTAAGTTTTTTTAATTTTAAAATCAAAGAAACTACACTTTGCTAAACTTGCTGTTTAACAAAGTGTAGAAGCTATGAAAATTAATGAAAAAAGTATTTTATTTTTCGATAATAATAAATTCTACGCGTTTATTGGCTTGGTGTTCTTCTTCGCTACAAGGTACTCCGTTTTCGCAACCATTTACCAATTGCGTTTCGCCATAACCTTTGGCAGTTAATCGGTTAGGAGAAATACCTTTGCTTACAAGCCATTGATAGATAGATTGTGCTTGAGTTTCGGTGAGGTTCATATTGTAACCGTCTTCTCCTCGGCTATCGGTGTGCACTTTAATTGCTATCTTTACAGTAGGATTGGCTTCCAAGAAAGCCACAATTTTGGCTAATTGCACAGAGGCGTCATATCGGATATTGGTTCTTCCGTAGTTGAAATGAATATTATCAATGGCAAAAACAGGGGCTAAATCATCGCCCTCGTTAAGGCTTATTGTGTGAGGGGCTAATGATATTGTTTTTTTGAGAGTGTTATTGTTCTCAAAAACGATAGGAACATCGGCAATATCATAATCTTTTTTTACGATTTCCACAAAGCCATTTTGGAAGTTACAGTTCAGTTTTTTGGTAGTAAAAGAGCCTTTACTATCAGTTGTATTGCTGGAAAGAGCTCCCATAGCACTATCGAATATAAAAACTTGAGCACCAGAAATCTTGGCACCTGTTTCGGCATCGGTTACAGTGCCTATAATTTCACGAGAGCAATCTGGTGTAGGGTTAGTTTGAGGAGCGTCACCTTTTTTTGTGAGTACCTCAAATAGATTAAATTGTTTTTTAGCTTCGTCTTTTTTACCTAAGGCTTGCAATACCACTGCATAGCGGTAACGGTTGATGGGTTGGGGAGAGTAGTTGCCGTCTTTCATCAGTTTTTCATACCAATGGAACGCTTTAGGATAATCTTTACTAGCATAGTAATAATCGCCTAATCGTTCTACAACTTCTTGTATTTCATATCCTCTATCTACTACTGTGTTATAAATTTCGACAGGAGAAACTCTTATTTGTGAAAAACCTAAGGAGCAACCTCCTAAGAATAGGGCAAATAATACTTTTATCTTCATATTTTTCATTTCAAATTAAGGCACAAATGTACAAAAACTTCTTAAAAGTTGTACAGTTTTCCTTTTTAATTTAACATTTTTAACAATTTCTCTCTTAGTTAGAGTTAGGTAACTTATACCTTATTTCTACCTTTACAAAATTAGTGCCAATTTTTTTGATTAGCAGATTAAGTGTAAGCTGTACGGGCAGTTGTGGTATAATGGACAGTGCGAGCTATCCAGGTGATTAAGTTAGCAAGCTGAGAGAGTTGGATTATCGAAAGATTTCGGAGAGGTTCGGAAGGAGTAAATTGGCTAAAAAGTGAAAAATGAGGGGTAAATGGGTATGCTTAGCTTATAGAGAGCTTATAGGAAGCTTATACGAATCTTGGAAGATTGGTATAGAAAGGGTATATAAGTAGTTGATAGTGAATGGTTAAAAGTGAAGGATGAAAAGAGGTTTTGGCGAAAGAAAAGTGATGAAAAACGAAATCGACCTGCTTTCTGGGAGAGATTGTAGCAACGCAAAAGTGATTGAAGAGTACTACTTTGTTATATTGAACTGATGTAAAAATACAAAAGGTCTATACGATTCATTTTCTGTATTATTTTGTTACTTATTATTCATCATTTGTAATTCATAATTATTTCCTACCTTTGCACCCTCATAACATTACAATGGACATTCAATTCAATACAAACGAAGATTACAATAAATTAGCCCTTAGTCAGCTACGCAAACGCTTGAAAAAAGTAAAAGAAGGCGGGGGCAAAAAGAACCTCGAAAAGCTTCACAGTCAAGGTAAACTATCGGCTCGTGAACGCATAGAGTATCTGTTAGACAACGATAAACCCCAAATAGAAATAGGCGCTTTTGCCGGTGAGGGAATGTACGAAGAACACGGCGGCTGCCCCTCGGCTGGTGTAGTGGTGGTGATAGGCTATGTAGCTGGTAAACAATGCGTAGTAGTAGCTAACGACGCTACTGTAAAGGCGGGAGCGTGGTTTCCTATTACTGCCAAAAAAAACCTACGCGCTCAAGAAATTGCAATGGAGAACCGATTACCTATCATCTATTTGGTGGATAGTGCAGGGGTGTACTTGCCTTTGCAGGACGAGATTTTTCCCGATAAGGAACACTTTGGTCGCATCTTTCGCAACAACGCCCTGATGAGTAGTATGGGCATCACTCAAATAGCCGTAGTAATGGGCAGTTGTGTGGCGGGTGGGGCTTACCTACCAATAATGAGCGATGAGGCACTGATAGTAGATAAAACGGGCAGTATTTTTTTGGCAGGTAGCTATTTAGTGAAGGCAGCGATAGGCGAAAACATCGACAATGAAACCTTAGGTGGGGCAACTACCCATTGTGAAATTAGCGGGGTGACCGACTACAAGGCAACCGATGATAAAGACGCTCTCGACCGTGTACGCCGTACAATGGCTAAACTCGCCGATGCCGAAAAAGCCGGCTTTAACCGCATTGAAGCTCATAAACCGCTGAAAGACCCTAACGAAATTTACGGTATCTTGCCTAAATTGCGCACAGAGCCTTATGATATGAAGGAAATTATCCTTCGATTGGTAGACAATTCAGAATTTGACGAATATAAAGAAGGGTACGGACAAACCATTCTCACCGGCTATGCACGTATTGAGGGTTGGGCAGTAGGCATTGTTGCCAACCAGCGCAAAGTGGTAAAAACTAAGAAAGGGGAAATGCAGTTTGGGGGAGTAATCTACTCTGACAGTGCCGACAAGGCGACTCGCTTTATAGCCAATTGCAACCAAAAGAAAATTCCCTTGCTCTTCTTGCAAGATGTTACCGGTTTTATGGTAGGCTCCAAATCAGAGCACGGAGGGATCATCAAAGATGGGGCTAAACTTGTGAATGCGGTTGCTAATTCGGTAGTGCCTAAATTTACGGTCGTGATAGGCAACTCGTATGGGGCTGGTAACTACGCAATGTGCGGTAAAGCTTACGACCCGCGTCTTATCGTATCGTGGCACAGTGGAAATATCTCGGTAATGGGAGGTACGCAAGCTGCTAAAGTACTCTTGCAGATAGAAACTGCCAACCTAAGAAAAAAAGGAGAGGAACTTACCCCTGAAAAAGAAGCCGTGCTTTTTGCTCATATCAAAGAGCAATACGACGAGCAAATATCACCCTACTATGCTGCCGCACGCCTTTGGACGGATGCTATTATAGACCCATTAGAAACCCGCCAATGGATAGCAATGGGTATAGAAGCTGCCAACAACGCCCCCATCGAAAGAGCGTTTAATTTGGGTGTGATACAAGTATAAAATAGATAAACAATAAAAAATCCCTTAAAGTAACATCATACTTTAAGGGATTTTTTCTATCTAATTGTTATTTGTTTAATCAAATAAAGTGCCTTGCCTTGCAGGATTCACTCTACCTAAGTGTTTATAAGCTAAATCGGTTACTTCGCGTCCGCGAGGAGTACGCACGATAAATCCTTCTTGAATGAGGAAAGGTTCATACACCTCTTCAATAGTCTCAGCACTTTCGGAAACGGCAGTCGCCAAAGTGGTAATTCCCACAGGCCCTCCTTTGAACTTATCAATAAGGGTTGAGAGAATTTTGTTGTCCATCTCGTCTAATCCGTGTGCGTCTACATTTAAGGCTTTAAGTCCGAAGCGGGTAATAGCAATATTTATTTCACCATTGCCTTTTATCTGAGCAAAGTCACGAATACGGCGCAAAAGAGCATTCGCAATACGCGGGGTACCTCTACTTCTGCTCGCTAATTCTATAGCAGCTTCCATAGAAATAGGTACTTTAAGGATAGAAGCACTGCGCTGAACGATATCTGCTAAAAGTTCGGTAGAATAATACTGCAATCGACTTTGAATGCCAAAACGTGCACGCATAGGAGCTGTAAGTAGCCCTGAACGGGTAGTCGCCCCTATAAGTGTAAATGGATTGAGATTGATTTGCACTGTGCGGGCGTTAGGACCTGATTCTATCATTATATCAATCTTGTAGTCCTCCATAGCCGAGTAGAGATACTCTTCTACTACTGGACTCAAGCGGTGTATCTCGTCGATAAAAAGCACATCACGCTCTTGCAAATTAGTGAGTAATCCTGCCAAATCACCAGGTTTATCAAGCACAGGACCTGAAGTAATTTTGATACCTACGCCCAATTCGTTAGCTAAAATATGAGCGAGGGTAGTCTTTCCAAGTCCAGGAGGTCCGTGAAAAAGGGTATGGTCGAGTGCTTCGTGACGCATATTAGCAGCTTTTACGAATACTTTTAGGTTTTCTAAAACTGCTTCTTGTCCTGCAAAATCATCAAACGACAAAGGGCGCAAGGCTCTTTCTATATCGAGTTCTTGCGCCGAATAATTTTCTTTATTTGGGTCTAAGTTTTTATTCAAGATTTTAGGATTTAGGTAATACGAGTTAGGAGATAGTATCACTTCATATTGCGAAGATTGATTACTTCTTGCTGAGTGAGACGACGCCAATGACCCCGAGGTAAATCTTTTTTAGTAAGCCCAGCAAATACTACACGGTCGAGTTTTTCTACTTGATAGCCCAAGTGTTCAAAAATACGACGTACAATGCGATTGCGACCACTGTGAATTTTGATGCCTATTTCATTCTTAGGTTTGTCGTTCACATAGCTGATTTCATCTACTTCGATTAAACCGTCCTCTAACTCCAAGCCATCTTGTACCTTCATAAAGTCTTTGTAGTCGAGTTTGCGGTCGAGAATTACGTGGTATATTTTGCGCACACCGTGAGTGGGGTGAGTGAGTTTTTTGGTAAGTTCTCCATCATTCGTAAGCAATAACAAACCTGTAGTAGCTCTGTCTAAACGACCTACAGGCAAGATGCGTACATTAGTAGCATTTGCGACCAAATCCATTACAGTTTTGCGTCCTTTCTCATCGTTGGTAGTGGTGATAAAACCTTTGGGTTTGTTGAGCAAGATGTATTCTTTCTTTTCAGAAGAAAGGAGTTTTCCATCAAAACGAACTTCATCGGTAGGCTTTACGCGATAGCCGAGCGTGGTCATTACTTCACCATTCACCGTTACATTACCTGCGGAAATGTACATATCGGCATTACGACGTGAGCAGATACCTGCATCGGCGATGAATTTGTTCAAGCGCACTTCAGCTGGAGTGGTAGTAGGATAGTCTATAGGAGCATTGTTTTGAGGTTTGTAGGTATTGTTATAAGGTTTTTTATTGAAAGGTTTTTTATAATTATCGTTTCGGTTATAACCTTCATTACGGTTGTAGTTGTTAGACTTGTTATATCCCTCGTTCTTTTTGAAGTTAGGATTGTAAGATTTTCTGTTTTCGTTACTATTGTTGTAACGATTGCCACCGTTATTTTCATAACGATTACCGTTATTATTTTCATAACGGTTGCCACTGTTATTGCTGTAACTGCGTCCTTCGTTCTGTCCGTAAGTTTTCTTTTTGAATGAACTATTGCCGTTGTTGTTGCGATTGTTACCGCTGTTATAAGAAGAATTGTAAGGCTTTTTCTCTGAATTCCCATTAGAGGAATAGCTATTCTTCTTGTAATTATTAAATTTTTTGTTTTCCATATAAATTAAATCTCTCTATTATGTATGCCGACGCATTACATTATGCTAAGGCTTCTGAACCTCCTACAATTTCTATAATCTCACCAGTAATAGTAGCCTGACGGGCTTTGTTGTAGGTGAGTATGAGTTCGTTCTTAAGGTCTTGGGCATTGTCGGTAGCCTTGTGCATAGCTGTCATACGAGCACCGTGCTCAGCAGCTACTGAGTCGCGTAAGGCTTTGAAAATTTCTGTTTTTAGCGAACGCGGAATGAGTTCTTCTACGATCTCTTGCTTAGAAGGCTCATAAATATAATTTGTGTTTAGTTCTTTGCCTTTTGCTTTAGTCGCTATAGGCTGAATAGGCAAAAAAGTTTCTTCTGTAAGGATTTGAGTAGCTGCATTCTTAAAGCTGTTGTACACCAATACTATCTGGTCATATTTACCCGAAGTGTACAATTCCATTAGTTCTTCAGCCAAAGCAGCAGCTGTAGCAAAGGTGAGCTTATCGAAAATCTCGCTGTTATGAGCTATAATATTGTCGTATTTTTTCAGCACATCATTGCCTTTTTTACCTATGGTGTAGAGTCGCACCTGCTTGTCTTTATAGGTAGTTTGTTCTAACTCTAACGCTTTTTTAATCACGCTGGCATTGAACGCCCCGCAGAGTCCTCTATTGGAGGTGATAGGTACCAAAAGTACTTTTCTTACTTTTCCTTTGCGCGGATTATAAACATTCTCATCACCCAAGGCAGCGCTAAGGTGTTCTAACAACTGCTTGAGTTTATAAGCATAAGGCTTCATCGCTACAATAGCATCTTGAGCCTTTTTCAGTTTGGCTGCCGATACCATTTTCATCGCTGCTGTAATTTGCATCGTTGAACTTACCGATGAAATTCTGCTTCGTATTTCTTTTAAATTTGCCATTTTATGAATTAACAGTTAGCAATTTTATCATTGCTGTTAAAAAGAATACCTTTGATAAACATCTATTCCTTCTATCTTCCTTAATGAAGGTGATTTGCTATGGAATAGCTGAGAGGTTAGAATAATAAGGTTTTCCAAATCAAAACCCTGAATAGTACGTCCTAAAAGGAAAGATATGGTATATTCTTGCCAATTCTTACCTTGTTCTTTTGCTATTTCTGATACTTTTTGCAATATATCCCACATTTCAGTTTCTGTGATATATTGGCACCAATAACACCATTTAGCCAAAGAAGCTGCTCTACACAAATCCCACGCATAAGCCGATTTTACTGCTTCTACTTGTGCTAATTCTATCTCCAACCCTTTGGCTATTTGTTTCTGTATTTTGCTAAGCTCAGGTGAGGTTTGCGTTAGCAGATGTCGGAACTGTAACGAACGTTTCTCTGCCAATAAGTTACTTATAGTTTCTTTAGCAGATGCTGTATCTGTTATTTCCCATTGTCGACGTAATCCTTTCTGATATGTTTCTAATATTTCAGTAGGTATCAGGTTTAGTAGATTTTCACCACGGTAATACGTTAGTATCGCCCCAAAAGTAAGCAATCGTATCTGTTCCTCTGTTAAAGGGTTTTGATTGATGTGCCCTATTTGTTTTTGCAAATGTTTTTTTGTATAAACTTTGTTTACATAAATCTTTAGCGCAAATAAAAAGACGGCTCCAATAATTACCCATATAATAACACTCATAAGAATAAATGTTTAAAAAGATGTATTTACTATTTCGCGTATTTTTCACTCAAATCTTTTGCTACTTTTTCGAGAGTAGCTGTAATCTCATCAGTGAGTTTGCCAGCTTTTAGCTCGTCTAAAATGTCACGATGGGATACATTGAGGAACTCTAAATATTCTCTCTCAAATTCTTTTATCTTGTCCACAGGCACTTGTCTCAATAAGTTTTTAGAACCTGCATAGATAATCGCAATTTGGTTTTCTACGGGGTAAGGGTCGTTTTGTGGTTGTTTTAAGATTTCCACATTGCGTTTCCCTTTTTCGATAACTCCCATAGTAGCTGCATCGAGGTCAGAGCCGAATTTAGCAAAAGCTTCGAGTTCTCGGTATTGTGCTTGGTCTAATTTGAGGGTACCCGCTACTTTCTTCATCGATTTAATCTGTGCTGAACCTCCTACACGCGATACCGAAATACCCACGTTGATAGCTGGACGTACCCCTGAGTTGAACAAATCAGACTCCAAGAATATCTGTCCGTCAGTAATAGAAATCACGTTAGTAGGGATATAGGCTGATACGTCACCCGCTTGAGTTTCGATGATTGGCAAGGCAGTGAGAGAACCTCCCCCTTTTACGAGTGGTGCAATGCTTTCGGGTAGGTCGTTCATCTGGCGTGCGATAGTATCATCATTAATTACTTTGGCAGCGCGCTCTAATAAGCGAGAGTGCAAGTAGAACACGTCACCAGGGTAAGCTTCACGTCCAGGTGGGCGGCGTAATAGAAGTGATACCTCACGGTAAGCTACCGCTTGTTTAGAAAGGTCGTCGTAGATAATAAGAGCTGGGCGACCTGTATCACGGAAGTATTCCCCAATAGCAGCTCCTGCGAAAGGTGCATATACCTGCATAGGAGCAGGATCGGAAGCATTAGCTGCTACAATGGTAGTATAAGCCAAAGCACCTGCATCTTCTAAGGTTTTAGTGATACCTGCTACGGTAGAAGCTTTCTGACCAATAGCCACATAGATACAATATACTGGTTTGCCCGCATCGTAGAATTCTTTTTGGTTGAGGATAGTGTCGATACACACGGTAGTTTTACCCGTTTGGCGGTCACCAATCACTAACTCACGTTGTCCGCGACCGATAGGAATCATTGCGTCGATAGCCTTGATACCTGTTTGTAGAGGTTCGTTTACAGGCTGACGGAAGATTACCCCAGGGGCTTTGCGTTCCAAAGGCATTTCGTATAGTTTGCCGGTAATAGGTCCTTTTCCATCAATAGGTTGTCCTAAGGTATTTACCACACGCCCTACGATGCCTTCACCTACATTGATAGAGGCAATAAGCCCTGTACGTTTTATGGTATCCCCTTCTTTAATATCGGTTGACGGTCCTAAGAGGGTAATCCCTACGTTGTCTTCTTCGAGGTTGAGGACAATCCCTTGTAGTCCGTTGTCAAATTTCACTAATTCACCATATTGCGCATTTGATAGTCCGAAGATACGCGCAATACCGTCTCCCACTTGTAATACCGTTCCTACTTCTTCTAAAGAAGCATTGGCGTCGAAGTGAGCTAATTGTTCTTTTAAAATTGCTGAAATTTCAGCGGCTTTTATTTCTGCCATTTTTTCAGTTTTTATTTCTTAGTTGTTAGTTTTTAGTTGTCAGTCTTATTTATATCAATCTTTAAACAATTCTTTCTCCTTACCATTCATCTCTTACTTACAGAAACAGTTTCTCTTGAAACTCTTGTTGTAATCTGCTAAGTTTATGCGCTACACTGGCGTTGTATTGCACATCATCTACACGAAGAATAAAACCCCCAATAATATTTTTATCTACCTTGTTCTCAAGGGTGACATTTTTATTTTTAGTAAGCATCATTACCTTTTCGAGTATCTCTTTGCGGGTAGCTTCATTAAGCGGAGTTGCCGTAGTTACTACTGCTGTTTTGTTATGCTTATAATCGTTGTACAATACAACAAACTTCTCGGCTACTGCTCCGAGTATTGGCAAGCGTCGGTTCTGAATAAGCAAGTCGAACAAACGTTGCGTTTCAGGAGTAACCATTGTAAATATTTTAGTAAGGACATTCTTCTTTACCGTTGTTTTCACAATAGGCGAAATGAGCATACGCTCCAAGTCCTTATTCATTTTTATTGTTTTATCTATCAAGGTCATATCAGCGAAAACCCCTTCTAATGCATTTTGTAGAAGAGCGTATTCCAAGAGTGCCTTGGCATATCTATTTGCTACTCTCAATCCGTACATAACCTATTTAGTTTAACGTAACACCTTTTAGATAATCGTTGATGAGGGCAGTTTGTTTCTTCTCGTCTGAGAGTTCGCTCATCATCACTTTCTGAGCCATTTCAACAGAAAGAGCTGCTACTTGGTCTTTCAGCTGTGCTAAGGCTACTTTCTTCTCACTGTCAATCGCTTGTTGCGCTTGCTTGATAAGTTTTTCACCTTCGCGTTGTGCTTCTTCTTTGGCTTCTGTTACGATTTTATCTTTAACATCTCTTGCCTCTTTCAAGATTATATCTCTCTCGGCACGTGCTTCAGCTAAAAGACGCTCATTATCGGCTTTGAGATTTGCCATTTGTTTTTGAGCTTCTTCAGCAGCTTCCAAAGCCTTATTGATAGAGTCTTCGCGTTGCTTTACCGCATTCATTATGGGCTTCCAAGCATATTTTGCTAAGAGGAAAAGCAATATCAGAAATATGAGAGTATTCCAGAATAATAAACTTTCGGGGTGTGCTAAATTCATTTCTTTAGTTGTTATTTAGTCTTTAATAATATGATTATTTTATTCTCTTTTGTGTCCCTTTATGTAGGGATAAAAGGCAATTCACCATTAGTGGCATACGCCCTAATTTTATAAAACCGTTGTGCAACCAACCGTTGCACAACGGTTTTGTCGTCCTATTTTGCGATGAGTGCTACTACCACAGCAAAAAGGGCTACCCCTTCGATAAGTGCTGCAGCAATAATCATCACAGTTTGAATTTTTGAAGACACTTCGGGTTGGCGTGCTACTCCTTCAACAGCAGAAGCACCAATTTTACCAATACCGATTCCGGCTCCAATGGCTGCTAATCCAGCCCCAATTCCTGCTAAAACCATATATATAAAATTAATTAGTTACTTGTTAATTATCAATTGATTAGTGTTCTTCTTCCACTGCTTGTCCTATAAACAAAGCTGATAACAGTGTAAACACATAGGCTTGCAAAACAGCTACCAATAGCTCCAAGATAGAGATAAACAAGGTAAAAACTATCGACACAGGCGATATATACACCGTTCCAAAGATGAAAATGAGTGAAATCAAGCTCAGTACAATGATGTGCCCTGCCGTCATATTGGCAAATAAACGTATCATCAAGGCAAAAGGCTTAGTAAAAACACTCAACATTTCAATAGGTATCATAATTGGTAATATCCAGGTAGGAACTCCTGGGGGAGCAAAAATATGCTTCCAATAGTGTTTGTTACTGCTAAATAAAGTGAGAATAAGGGTAAAGATAGCCAACATACCTGTGAAAAGAATATTGTTAGTTACCGTACCAGCAAAGGGGAAAAACGGAATTAATCCGAAGAGGTTTCCTATCCAAATCAAGAAAAACACAGTAAGCAAATAAGGCATATACCTATTGTAGTACTTTTCGCCTATGTTAGGAATCGCTATCTCATCGCGCACAAAAAGCACTATAGGTTCTAAAACTCCTGTTAAGCCTTTAGGGGCTTTGGGGTTCTTCTTGTAAGAACGTGCCATATAGGTGAAGATGAGCACCATCAATACCGATACTAAAAGCAATGAAAACACGTTCTTAGTAATAGAAAAGTTCAACGGACGTGTATTGGTTACTTCTCCTTTCTCGTTGAAAGAGAGAGGTGTATCAGCATTTGCGTAGTAAATATCTTCTTTGTAGCGCACAAATCGCTGTCCGTCTTTATCTACTACTACCGTACCTTTGTTATCGTGATGGAAGGCACTCGATAGGAAAGTCACTAATCCTTTATCGGTATAAAGAATGATAGGCAAGGGTAACGAATAAGTGTGCCCTTTATAATCAAACAAGTGAAAATCGTGTGAATCGTTGATGTGTTCATCAATCAAATCGTTGATTTGAAAAGGTTCTCCTTCCTCATTTTCAGTTGCAAAACCTTGTAGAGGAATGAGTGAGGTTACAAATAAAGCGATATATAGAATGTAATTCTTTACTTTCATTACTTGTTTTGTTTTTATTCGTGCAAATGTAGGAGTTTTTATTTAAGTGGCGAAATTATTTAACACATTTTTTCACTTAATGTAATATAACCTACTGAAATACAGAAGTTATATTTTAGCAGTTGAAATTTAGGTTTCGCTCTAATTATTAACTTCTAATTCTTATAAAATGCTATACACAGGGTGTCCTTTGAGTTTCTCTCTGCCGTTCAAAAAATGGAGTTCCATCAAGAAATCTAGTTGTACAATATCGCCACCGAGGCGTTCTACAAGTTTTACTACCGCTTCAGCAGTACCACCGGTAGCGAGGATATCGTCGTGAATGAGGACTTTTTCACCTTTCATAATAGCGTCTGTGTGAATTTCCAATACGTCTTGTCCGTACTCCAAATCGTAGGTTTGTGAGAGGGTTTTGTAAGGTAATTTTCCTTTTTTGCGTACCGGTACAAAGCCAGCCCCCAATCGTTGTGCAAGCAACATTCCGAAGAAGAAACCTCTACTTTCCATACCCACTACTTTGTCTATTTTCTGTCCGTGCAGGTTCTCCACGAGCAAGTCGATTACATATTGCCCTGCTTTCACATCCATTAGCAATGGTGTAATATCTTTGAAGATAATTCCCTCTTTAGGAAAATCTTTAATATCTCTGATTTTACTTTTGATATATTCTTTTTTGTCCATTTTTTTACTTGTTACCTAATTACGTGGATTAAACACTTCTGCTAGCATACACCTCGCACTGCCTCCTCCACAAGTCTCAATAGTTTCTAAATTGCTGTGGAGCATCTGGGTATATTTCTCAATCGTTTGTATCTGTTGAGGGGTAAGGGCGTTATAAGCGGCATCACTCATCACCAAATAAGTACTGTCCTTACCCTGCACTTGTAGCATATTGCCTGCGTACTGACACATCTGCTCAGGGGTGATGCTGATAATCTCTTTCTTGTCCTCTTTTAGGTGGTGCAAAAGGTTCTTGCGCTCACTCTTGTCGGTGATAGTATCTAAGCACACCACCGCAAAATCTTCACCTAAAGCCATCATCACATTGGTGTGATAGATAGGTACTTGCTTACCGTCTACCTCTTGGTAAGCCTTGAAAATTACAGGCGTATACTCAAAATCTTCACAGAACTCAATAAATAGTTCCTCATCAGCGCGGGGCGAGAGCGCACAATAAGCCTTGCGATGCACGCGGTCGAGCACCATAGCCCCCGTACCTTCCAAGAAGATGTTTTCTTGCTCAGCATCAGTATAGTCATACACATTTTCGATGAGAAAACCTTCTTCCTCTACCTTGTCCAAAATATCCTCACGACGCTCACGACGCCGATTTTCGGCAAACATAGGGTAAATTGCTACGTTGCCATTTTGGTGAAAGGTAATCCAATTATTCGGAAATACCGAATCAGGAGTGTTTTGCTCGTAAATATCGTCTACGCCAATCACTTTTACTCCTACCTCACGTAGTTTATGCACAAAGGCATCAAACTCTTGTTGCGCTTGGCGATTGATTTCCTCGTTCTTCAAATCCATTTCCTCTTGGAAATAGTTGTTCACAACGGTTTCTTCGTTCATACGGAAGCGCACAGGGCGCACCATTAGTACAGTATTGGTAATTTGTTTTTTCATCAGTAAACAATGGTTAGCACTCAAAGCGACAAAGGTACAAAATAATCAGTAATTAACAATGAAGCAAGAAAAATTATTTTTTCAAAAACGCTACAATTCCGATTTTATCAGGCTCCATTTTAATTTCACCTTGTCTCTATTTTATCTTCCTCTTATCTTCACCTTATCTTCGTTCATTGTTCGTCTTTTGTTCGTCTTTTGTTCGTCTTTCGTTCGTTGTAGAGCCACTGTAGACCCACTGTAGACCCACTGTAGACCCACTGTAGACCCACTGTAGAGCTACTGTAGAGCTACTGTAGAGCCACTGTAGAGCCACTCATTGTTCGTTTATCGTTTAAGCTCTGTATAAGTTACCCCTAATTTCACCATTAACCATTAATCTCTTTGCTAGTGTGAGTTTGTAGCTCGTACCTAAAAAATATGCACCAAAAAATTGTACAATTAAAAATTAGTTGTACATTTCTAGCGAATTTAAAAACCATTTAAACACTATTTAGAAGAAACAGAAAAAACACTTACATAAAGACATAAATTAGCGTTTCGCTTTATAATTTCCTGTTATAGAGAACGACCCTAAAAAGATAGCAGTTACTCTATTGGAACAAGATAAAGAAGGTACTATTGATGGTACAAAATCAATAAGGGGACAAAATATTACTGACAACACTGGTAGCTATATACTTTTTTCGAATTTAAAAGTTGGGTATACATACATAATAATAACTAAAAATAATAGTTGCCTAAGAAATACTAAGGAGAAAAATAAAGTAAAAATAGAACCATATCATAATGGTTTAGTATATAATGTTGAATTCTATCAGGAATCAAATATTATTGTTAATAACTTCTTAGGGAAAGAAGTTTATTATACAATTGACAAGCCTGAATACGAAGGTATTGATGCCCAAAATATGTGGTTCTCAAATAGTAGTAGACAAATAACAATTAAACCCAAAGTTTATAGCAATAATCAAATCTCTTCATTGGATAACTATTATAAACATACTTTAATGCTTTATGATTCACCAAATGATACTATTCGACTTGTGAAAACTATAAACTTTGAAGTAAGAGAAGGTTGTGAACCTACTATAATTAATTTAAAACCATAAAACCCAAATATAATGAAAAGAAAAATCATTTTAACTGTATTTTTAATGTTGAATCTCGGTTTTGCAGTAGCTCAAGCTAAAAACTCGAGGAAAAAGTATACCGCTGTAGATAACCACACCTATAAAAAAGGGGAAACATTAGCTTTCGGTGTGCCAGCAAGAGGTACTCAGTACGAAAATATCTTTATCAATGATATTATAACCACTGGTGACTATATTTCTATGTTCACGGGAGGTTCTGTTGAAAAGAAAAGTTCGGACAATGCTACTAAAGAACAACTTTCAGCTTTAGGTAATAAGGCTACTATTAAATATTTTGCCAATGGTATAGAGAATAATAAGTTGGTAGTTCTAAAATTAGATAATAAGAAAGAGATAAGGGCTTTCTTTGATAAGGCTTTACAAAACGGTGAAATTAAATCACAAGCCCAAGACTTTCAAACTACCGCTGATAAAATCTTTGCTAATGCTACAAGAGGTAAAGGTGATGGCAATGGTACTGTAAAGAGTTTTTCACCTAAGTTTGATGTAAAGATCCTTTCAGTAGTAGGAGACAAAAAGGCTCAAACCGTAACTGTAAATCTCTTGATTTCTCATAAATTAGTGCATCAAGAAGTGTGTATTAATAGAAGATGTAGTACATTTGAAGCTAAAAGCAAGTGTTTTGATTATGAAGGTAATGAATATCCTTACAAAGAATTTGGACTTGGAAATAAAAAAAGTACATATCAGGCTTATAACATAATACCTACACAAGTTCCTTTAAAAGCTTTTGTTACTTTTAGACAAATATTACCAAGTGTGCAGGGTATGAGCTTTATAAGTATTCCTGTTACATATAGAGCTGAAGATGGAGGAGATTGTACCTCTGGAGACCTTGAACTCTCAGACCTCGTAATAGATTGGAAGTAATAAATCATCTAATAGTAAAATTACAAAAAAATCCCGCAAAACTTATTGCAAGTCTTGCGGGGATTTTTTGTCTCTACACAGCATCACTACAATACAGCAATGCAAGAAATCTCTACTTCTACGGATTTAGGCAATTGTGCTACTTGTACGGTTTCGCGTGCAGGTGCTGTTGCCTCGTTGAAATAGCGCGCATATACGCTATTTACTTGTGAAAACTGTCCCATATCGGCTAAGAAAATAGTAGTTTTTACTACATTCTCAAAAGTAGCTCCTGCTTCGGTAAGGATAGCTTTGAGGTTTTCCATTACTTGTTTGGTAGCGGCTTCTATGCCTTTCACTACTTCTCCCGTTGCAGGATTTACCGGTATTTGCCCTGATACGTAGAGTGTGTTGCCAGCTTTCACGGCTTGTGTGTAAGGACCAATGGGCGCTGGCGCTTTTTCTGTAAAAATGATATGTTTCATATAGCTATTAGTTATTAGTCGTTAATTGTTTGTCGTTAGTTTTGTAAAGTTGGCTTTCAGAGTTCCTACGTTGCCTACTCTGTCTTTGGCGTTTACAATGAGTTCGTATCTATTGGTTTGGGTAGTATCAATATCGCTGAAATGAAAGGTGAGGCATCGGTTTTTAGGTTCATATTCAAAAAGAATCCACTGCCCATTTAGGGTGGCAGAACAAGATTCAAATCCCGTAAGATTATCGTTTACTAAAATCTTGAGAGTATTACCTTTCACAATGCCTCCGTTCTTAAAATTCACTGCCTTAAGAGTGGGCGGAATAGTATCCTTACGCAAATAGAACTTTCCTAAGTTACGCGATTTGGCTGTAAACACACCATCTTTATAGACTGTCGGTTCATAGCCCCCGTTCGAACGAGCTATAAATACCTTAGAAGTATCTTCATTGGCATAAGTATCACTTTTGATAGTTACAGTAAAGAACTTTTGAGCAGGAATGAACGAACTACCTACGGTTAAAGTATCCTTAGTGCTAGTAATATTCATCAAATAGTCTTTATAAAAAGTATCTTCGGGAAAGTATACACTTCCGTATTCCATTTCGTAATAATTATCACGATTAGCAACTACTTGCTTATTGCCTTTAGGTTCTGGTCGAGCTGTTTTTAAAGGCTCTCGTTTGCCTTCAATAGGAATATTGATTTTAGTGGTATTCCCTTTAAAATCTTCTGCAATAATAGATACGGTGTATTGTTTACCTTCTTCAATAGTAAGATAACCTTTATTAGGTTTTAAGGTAGGATATACTGATTCGAGTTTGTTGTTAGGCAATTTGTACAAAAGCTGTACAAACCCTTTGTGTTGTGCATATCGTTCGTAGTCTATAAGTGCATTAAGGTAACGTGTTTCGTCATAGTTTACTTTATCAAAGACAGTTTCTAACTGGGTCTCTCCGTTGAGAAGTAAACTCACCTTGTAAATACCATTGCGATGCATTGTTTCATCTTGACGGTCATAGCCCAAAATACCAAAACCTATGGTGCCAATCGCATTAACTTTCTCGGTGAGGTAAGTGCCGTCTATCTGTTTATTTTTATTGAGCTGACGTGGTAACTGAGTGTTATCTATTTGTGCGTCATCACTTAGTGAATAAGCATATACAAGCAATACATCAGGAGGAGTGGTGTCTTGTATTTCTTGAAAACCAAAAAGCAGAGGATTCCAACCGTTATTGTGAATATCGCGTACCTCAAAATGCAAGTGTGGCCCTCTACTTCCGCCCGTATTACCACTGAGAGCTATCCAATCGCCTTTTTTTACGACAAATTGTTTTTCGGGAAGAAGTATATCGATATCATAGCTTTGCTTTTCGTATTGTTTTTGCTTTACGTAAGCTTCTATTTCAGGGGCGTACTTTTGTAAATGCCCATAAGTAGTTACATAACCATTGGGGTGAGTAATAAACAACATTTTGCCATAACTGTAAGGACTTACTTTGATACGAGACACATAGCCATCTTCGGCAGCAAACACCTGCAGTCCTTCACGACCTTCGGTTTTCAGGTCGATGCCACCGTGAAAGTGGTTGGGACGCAATTCAGCAAAATTACCTGCGAGCAAAGGTTTAGTGTTGAGAGGCATTGCGACCTGGAAAGACTGAGCTTCTAAGGTAAGAGGTAAGAGGTAAGAGGTAAAAAGTAAAAGATTAGATAATAAGCAGGCGATAAGTTTTTTCATTGTTTCCGTTTAAAATATTTTGTTTTTGTAAAAACGGCGCAAAAGTAAGAATAATTTGTCAATTAGCCAATTTGTAGATTAGTAAATTAGTAAATTTTTGTTAGTGGTTAGATATTTTAGGTATGAAAAAAAAACTTTGCCAAAGCCATAGAACTTTGGCAAAGTTCGTGTGATAAGATTTCTTAAAGCGTGCTGATGTTCAAATCTTTTAAATCAAGAGTAGCACCTATTTCTAAGAGGTGTAAGCGACGGTGGTCGTCTTTGAATTTGCGTTTAGCCGCTTCTTTATCGATTTTAATTACAGGGAAAGTGTCGTAATGCACACCCAACACATTGCCTACCTCTACAAAACGAGCTGCTGTAAGAGCATCGCGTACGCCCATTGTATAGTTGTTGCCGATAGGAAAAATAGCTAAATTCACCTTGTATTGGTGAGGAATAATTTTCATATCGTAATGCAAGGCGGTATCTCCTGAAATGTAGATAGTATTATCGTTGTAATCAATCAAGAAACCAGCAGGATTGCCTCCATAAGAGCCATCGGGGAAGGAAGATGAGTGTTCTGCCTTAATCATCTTTATTTTTACCTTGCCATCTATGAAGCGGTGAGAGCCTCCGAGGTTCATTGCGTGACCACTAAGCCCTAATTTTTCGTAATGAGTGAGAATTTCAGGATTGGTAATCAGTTGAGCACCTGTGCGTTTGACAATAACCCCTACATCGGCAATATGGTCGCCGTGGGCGTGGGTAATGAGAATGTAATCCGCTTTGATAGAGTTTATATCAATGTGTGAAGCCAAAGGGTTTGGGCTAATAAAAGGGTCTACGAGAAAGTGAGTCCCATTGATGTCTATATTCACGCAAGCGTGACCTAAATAAGTTACTTTCATAGTGTTTTATTTATTTGTTTGTTTTAAGGCTACAAATGTAGAGATAAAAAATGAATAAAGCAAATAATTTTTAGTTTTTATTTTAATGTCACTTCCACAACCAAGTACAATTTTTTAAATTAGCAAATAATCCTTACTTTTGCACTTTAAACTGAAAAGAATGAAAAATACGTATATATTAGCTATAGAATCTTCTTGCGATGACACTTCTGCTTCAGTGCTTTGTAATGATAAAGTGCTTTCTAATGAGGTGGCAAATCAAGAGGTGCATAAACAATACGGCGGGGTAGTGCCCGAATTGGCTTCACGCGCTCACTTGCAAAACATAGTGCCGGTAGTGGCTCAAGCGCTCAAAAAAGCAGGGATAACCAAAGAAGAGCTCTCGGCTATTGCCTTTACCAGAGGGCCAGGCTTAATGGGGTCGTTGCTCGTGGGAACTTCATTTGCAAAATCGCTGGCAATGGGACTAAATATACCACTCATTGAAGTGAACCACATGCAGGCACATATTTTGGCACATTTTATAGAGGAGGGTCAGCCGAAACCCGAGTTTCCTTTTCTCGCAATGACTATCAGCGGGGGGCATACCCAAATTGTGAAGGTAAACAGTTTTTTTGATATGGAGGTGCTGGGCGAAACTCTTGATGATGCAGTAGGGGAGGCGTTCGACAAAACTGCTAAAATATTAGGGCTCCCTTACCCTGGAGGGCCTCTCATCGATAAATACGCCCAAGAGGGCAACCCTAAAGCCTTTAGTTTTTCTAAACCTAAAATATCTGGTCTCAACTTCAGTTTTTCGGGACTTAAAACAGGTATTCTCTACTTCATACAGAAAAACACTGAAGAAAATCCTAATTTCATAACTGAACATTTAGCCGATATCTGTGCCTCGGTACAACACACGATTGTGGAAATACTGATGAGCAAACTCAAAAAAGCTGTAAAAGAAACAGGTATCAAGCAAGTGGCTATTGGGGGAGGGGTATCGGCTAATTCGGGTATTCGCAATGCCCTCACAGCTTTAGGAAAGCAGTACGGTTGGCAAACCTTTGTACCTAAATTTCAGTATTGTACCGATAATGCAGCGATGATAGGTATCGTAGGGTATCACAAGTTTTTGGAAGGAGATTTTGTAGCACAAGAAGTTACTGCACAAGCGCGACTTTCTTTTAATTAGCAGATTTGTTAATTTATTTTGAAACATTCAAAATAAATTCGTACTTTTGTCTCCTAAATTATAAAAACCATTGAAAAGATGAAGACAGAAACATCATTAAATGAAAAACAAGGGCACTGGATTCTCGCCAAGCTCGGCAAGAAAGTGTTGCGCCCAGGAGGAAGAGTACTCAGCGAATGGTTAGTGAAAAACTTAGAGATTACCTCCAAAGATGATATTGTAGAGTTTGCCCCAGGCTTAGGATTTACGGCTAATATAGCCTGTTCTTACAAGCCTTTCAGCTATACAGGAGTAGATATGAATGAGGCAGCTGCTGCTTTAGCTAAAAAGAATATTCACTATGAAAATGCACGCGTGATTGTAGCTGATGCCGCAGCTTCTACACTTCCCGATGCTTTTGCTAATAAAGTGTATGGAGAGGCAATGCTCACTATGCAACCTCTTGAACACAAAAAAGCTATTATAGCAGAGGCTTTTAGGATACTCAAACCAGGAGGTTATTATGCTATTCACGAATTAGGCTTACAGCCAGACAATGTGAGCGACGAGGTGAAAAACGATGTTTTTAAAGAACTAAGTGCCAATATACGTGTACATGCACGCCCAATGACCCCCAGTGAGTGGAAAGCTCTTTTTGAAGAGCAAGGTTTTAAGGTGGTGAAAGAACAGCACAACGCAATGCTCCTACTTGAAAACAAGCGTGTATGGCAAGATGAAGGGATATTTCGCACACTTAAATTCTTCTTCAATCTCTTTACCCACACCGATTTGCGCAAACGCGTGATGAATATGAAGAAAACGTTTAGAAAACACCAAAAGAACTTAGATGCTATTGCTCTTGTTGTTCAAAAACCTTTTTAAACGATTTTACAAAAAAGCTCATATCTTTATAGGAATTCTCCTGTAAAAATATGAGCTAAAAAAAGTAACAAATAAAAATAATTTTCTTCGCTTTATTGGTCTTTTACAATTACGAGTTGTGCTTTCGAGCCTGTTGCTAAATCCCAACGATTGCGTATAATGGTGTTGCCTTTGTCGTCCAGTACCATAAACTCGGCAGTATTAGGCCCCGATTCTCCTTGGTTGAGCGCTAAAAACTCTACTTTGTTGAAGCCAGGTTTCAATTCTACTTTAAAACCTCTGAATTCTCCAAGGAGAAAAATGTCGCGAACTTCTTCTACTCCATTCACATATAAACTCACTCGATCGCCATCAATAGCAGCGAAGTCCCGACAATATACATTTACAAACTTTCCATTATTGGTGAAGTCGCCAAAGAATTGGTCGCCTTTTGGGGCTTCGTAATCTTCCCGTTTATGGTCGTTGAGTACCTCATAATTAGGTTTGAACTCTATTTTACGCTGTACCAAATTACTCTTTCCCGTAAAATCAATGCTCTTTTTAGGCATCTTCATCCAGGGATTATTCTCTTTTTTAGGAGCTACCCGCAGATTGATGGGACTACCCTTGTACTCTATCTCAGGTGATTTTTCTAACGGAATGACTACCTTCTCATCTTTTTTACGTGTTTCAAAAGGTTGAGCTTGAGCTACTAATCCCCCTAATAAAAGTAATATGTACAAGTATAAATGTTTCATATTGTTTGAGCATTTACTTTTTTATAGCGATAACTATGCCAAATTTGCTATTTTGCCAATTGTTTTATACTTTTGCGCTTCATTATAAAGTATTTTTTTATGAAAAACATTACATTATTTGTAGCGCTGTGTGCTTCTTTTGTAGCAACAGCACAAGACGACCTAATCAGATCGGTAGCAGGAAATCAATCGGCTAATGCTGGATTTCAGTTTACTACCGTTATTAATCTCGAACGTACCGACGTGAAAGACCAAGGTAGTAGTGGAACTTGCTGGAGCTATGCAGGGGCTTCGTTTATAGAAAGTGAGATGAAGCGTATGGGTAAAAAGCCTATTGACCTTGCCGAAATCTACACCGCTCGCAACTGTTATATCGAAAAAGCTAAACAATATGTGCGTATGCACGGCAATTTGGATTACGGACAAGGAGGTGAACTCCACGATGTAATCAATATGTACGCCAAATATGGTGCTGTACCTCAAAATGTTTATACAGGCTTGCACTATGGTACTACTCGCAATGATTTTGGTGAACTGCACGCTATCTTACAAGGCTTTTTAAAAGGAATGATAAGAAATGGTGAAAAGAAGAAAAAACTCACCCCTAACTGGCTACCTGCTTTCACAGCAACCATCGATGCCTATTTAGGTGCAGTGCCCGAAAGTTTTATGTACGAAGGTAAAAAGTACACTCCTCAGAGCTTTGCTAAAGAGCGCGTAGGTATCAATCCTGCCGACTATATAGAAATGGTATCGTATGCCGACCAACCTAAATACCAAAACGTATTTATGGCAGTACCCGATAACTGGAGCTTTGATTATGCTTACAATATTGCAATGACCGACCTCACTAAAACTATAGACAACGCCCTTAAAAAAGGTTATACGGTAGCGTGGGCAGCCGATGTGAGTGAGCGTTATTTCAGTTGGAAAAACGGAGTGGCTTTTGTGCCCGAAAAAGAAGTGAGTGAGATGAGTAATGAGGAAGCCTTGTATCTTTTTTCTAATCCTCCTACTGCCGAAAGAACTATCACCCCCGAGATGCGTCAGCGTGATTTTGACAACTATCAAACCACCGACGACCACGCAATGCACATCGTAGGACTTGCCAAAGACCAAAACGGACGTGAGTACTACATCGTGAAAAACTCTTGGGGATTGCGCAACGACTATGAGGGCTACTTATATGTAACTAAAGCCTTTGTAGAGTTTAAAACTACTGCGATTATGCTTCACAAAGGAGGGGTGCCAAAAGAGGTACTTTCAGGTAAGAGATAAGAAGTTAATACTAAAAATTGTTCATTATTTATTGCTAATTAATAAATTGTTTCGTATCTTTGCCGAATAGTTACCAAATCATTCTCGTATGAACTTACACGAATACCAAGGAAAGGAAATCCTTTCGAGTTTTGGGGTGCGCGTACAACGTGGTATCGTTGCTCACACTCCCACCGAAGCCATAGAGGTAGCCAAACAACTCACCGAAGCCACTAATACTCAGTGGTACGTGGTAAAAGCACAAGTACACGCCGGAGGGCGTGGAAAAGGCGGTGGCATTAAGTTAGCTAAAGGGTTAGACCAAGTAGAGCCTATAGCTTCTCAAATTATAGGTATGCAACTCGTTACCCCTCAAACGCCACCCTCAGGTAAAAAAGTACATCAAGTGCTCATCGCCGAAGATGTATATTATCCTGGAGAAAGCGAGCCTAAAGAGTTCTATATGTCAGTACTATTGAACCGTGCCAAAGGTAAAAATATGATTATGTATTCTACCGAAGGGGGAATGGATATCGAGGCAGTCGCCGAAAAAACACCGCACCTTATCTTCACCGAAGAAATTGACCCTGCCGTAGGGCTCTTACCTTTCCAAGCTCGCCAGATTGCTTTCAACTTAGGAGTTACTGGCGATGCTCAAAAAGAGATGGTGAAGTTCGTAACAGCACTCTACAATGCTTATGTGTCTTCTGATGCCAGTTTGTTTGAAATTAACCCTGTTCTAAAAACTTCTGACAATAAGATAATGGCAGTAGATGCCAAAGTAACTCTTGATGACAATGCGCTTTTCCGTCACCCTGAGTATGCGGCTTATCGTGATACACGAGAGGAAAACCCAGTAGAAGTAGAAGCTAAAGCGGTAGGACTCAACTATGTTGCTCTCGATGGTAACGTGGGCTGTATGGTAAATGGTGCAGGCTTGGCAATGGCTACGATGGACTTGATTAAACAAGCGGGGGGGTCACCTGCTAACTTCCTTGATGTAGGAGGTACCGCCGATGCCAAACGCGTAGAAGCTGCTTTTCGTATTATCCTCAAAGATCCTAATGTGAAGGCTATCCTTATCAATATCTTTGGTGGTATTGTACGTTGTGACCGCGTAGCACAAGGGGTAGTAGATGCCTATCAAAATATGGGCGATGCTATCAAAGTGCCTATTATCGTGCGCTTGCAGGGTACGAATGCCGAGCTTGCTAAAGAAATATTAGACAATTCAGGCTTAGCCGTTCACTCAGCAATCCTCTTCCAAGAAGCCGCCGATAAAGTAAAAGAAGTATTACAATAAACAACAGATAATCATTTTATATTTTCTGTTTTCAGGTTTATTTTTAGGAAAATATTCTAAATTCACATCGGTATACAATTTTTATTATTAAAAATTTGTGTACCGATATTATTTTTCATATCTTTGCGCCCAATTAAAATTTCAATAAAAATATATGAAATCAAACGTATTAGGTTATCCTCGTATCGGTGAAAAACGAGAACTTAAAAAAGCCAATGAGTCTTTCTGGGCTGGTAAAATATCAGAAGAAGAACTCTTAGCAGTGGCTGAAAATATTCGTGTACATAACTGGACACTACAAAAAGAAGCAGGAGTAGATTTGATTCCTTCTAACGACTTCTCTTTCTATGACCAAATGCTTGACTTTTCGTTTACAGTAAGCGCTATTCCTGAGCGTTTTACACCAATTAAACATTTGCGTGATTTAGAACGTTATTACGCTTTGGCACGTGGCTATCAAAAAGATGGTATCGATATTACCGCTATGGAAATGACCAAATGGTTTGATACCAATTACCACTATATCGTACCCGAATTTACTAAAGACCAATCTTTCAAAATTCTTGTAAACAAACCTTTGCAAGAATATAACTTGGCTAAAAAACACGGTTTTGACACTAAACCTGTACTTATCGGCTTGGTAACTTATTTGCTTCTCGGTAAAGAAAAAGAACAAGGTTTCCACCGTTTAGACTTGGCTGAGCGTCTATTACCTGTGTATGTACAAATCGTACGAAGTTTAGTAGATGCAGGAGCTAAAACTATTCAAATAGACGAACCTCACTTAGTTCTCGACCTTCCTGAAGGCGCTGCCGATATATACAAAAAAGTATATACCGAACTAAGAAGCAAATTCCCTACTACCGAATTTATCCTCACCACTTATTTTGGAGCATTGGATAACAATACTGAATTAGCTGTTTCATTGCCTTTCAATGTATTGCACATCGACTTAGTGCGCGCAGCAGCTCAGCTTGACAAAGTGCTCAAAGCACTTCCTGCTGATAAAAAACTATCACTTGGGGTAGTAGACGGACGTAATATTTGGAAGAATAACTTCGAACATTCATTAGCATTGATTGAGAAAGCCAAAGATGCTATCGGTGCTGATCGCCTATTGATAGCTACTTCTTGCTCATTATTGCACTCTCCTTGCAACCTCGAACTCGAAAACAACGAGAAAGTGCTTACTCCTGAAATCAAACAATGGTTGGCTTTTGCTAAACAAAAAGTAAAAGAAGTAACTACTTTGCAAGCCCTTGCTACAGGTCACATAACACCTGAGGTAAAAGCCGTTTTTGAAGAAAACAAAAAAGCAGCTGAAACACGTAAAACTTCACCGCTTATCCACGACAACAAAGTGAAAGAGCGCGTGAACAACATCACAGCCAAAGACGATGTGCGCCACAGTCCGTTCAACGAGCGTAAAGTAGCACAACACAAAGCGTTAAACTTACCTCTTTTCCCTACAACTACTATTGGGTCATTCCCTCAAACCGACGAGGTACGCAGCTGGCGTGCTCGCTTCAAAAAAGGAGAACTCACTCAAGCCGAATACGACAAGTTATTGGAAAGAGAAATTGAAGAGTCTATCCGTTTTCAAGAAGATACCAATATCGATGTACTCGTACACGGCGAGTTTGAGCGTAACGATATGGTGGAATACTTTGGCGAATTGCTCAAAGGATACACCTTCACCAAATTCGGTTGGGTACAAAGTTATGGTTCACGTTGCGTAAAACCACCGATTATCTTTGGTGATATTTCACGTCCAGAACCAATGACTGTACGCTGGAGCAAATACGCACAATCGCTTACTAAATTGCCCGTAAAAGGTATGCTTACAGGACCTGTAACTATCTTGCAATGGTCGTTTGTACGCGATGACCAACCGCGTTCTGAAACTTGTTTGCAGATAGCTTTAGCAATCCGCGATGAAGTAGTAGACCTCGAAAAAGCGGGCATCAAAGTTATTCAGATTGACGAACCAGCTATCCGCGAAGGTTTGCCATTGCGTAAGAGCGAGTGGAAAGCCTACTTCGATTGGGCAATCAAAGCGTTCCGCATTTCAGCTTCAGGCGTAAAAGACGAAACTCAAATCCACACCCATATGTGCTATTCTGAGTTCAATGATATGATTGAAGCTATCGCCGATATGGACGCCGATGTGATTACCATAGAGTGCTCACGTTCACAAATGGAACTCCTCGATGTATTTGGTGACTTCAAATATCCTAACGAAATAGGTCCTGGAGTATACGACATTCACTCACCACGCGTACCTTCACAAGAAGAGATGACCAACTTGATGAAGAAAGCCATTTCGGTAGTGCCAAAAGAGCAACTTTGGGTAAACCCCGACTGCGGACTCAAAACGCGTCACTGGCCAGAAACCAAAGCAGCTCTCCACGCAATGGTGGATACCGCCAAAGAACTTCGCAATCTCTACAAATAAGAAATAAGAAGTAATAAATAAAAAAAGCAATGTGCATTTTCTTGCACATTGCTTTTTTGTTACCTCACATACTTTGGCAAAGTTTCAAGCTTTGGCAAAGTTGATAACACAATATTTTTGTCAAAAATACTCTTTTATTTTGCAGGAATGATATTTTTTGTACATTTGCCTCATCAAACCAAAATAACTATTACACGAAGTACTAACTCGTATAGTTTTTAAAACAGTATTATAAAATAACACATATAGCGTTTCGCTTTACAGTTTCCTAATTTCTGAAAACGACCAATTTTTTTAGATGTAAATAGGAAAGTAAAAGTGGAAATGCCTGCGGTTACGTGGGCATTCCTTTTGCTTATTTACATCAGCCTTTGGTCGGGCTTCAGAAATTGAGCAATAAGGAATGTTCCCACGTTTTTTTATTGCTCTGTTATAGTGAAACCTACTTAAAAGGCGGTAACCGAAAAGCCTAAACAGAGTAGGTATAAACTTAATTTTATGTAACAATAGCAATGAAGAACAAAAACAAAAACGTAGCGTGGGCGACCTTTCGCACTGCTACACAGGTAGTAGCCATTATGGCAGTAATTTTAGTAACCCTTATCGCTTGTGGTAAAAGCGACAGTGGGGGAAGTGTAGATAACAAGAACTTAATTGGCACTTGGGTATGGGAAAGTGGTACAGTTGATGGCGTTCCTGAATCTTATGATGACCCTAAAAAAGGTTTAATAGATAAACGTTGTAATACTAAACCTTTTTTTGTTTTTACTGAAAAAGAGGTAAGTAGAACTTTTGTAGTGGAAAATATTTTCAATGATGTACTTAAAAAGTATGATATTGAGACGAAAAAAGGAAGTTATTCGGTTTCAGGGAGTACCATCTCTATTATTTGGGAAGATAAAAGTGGAGGTTCTGCTACAATATCTATAGTAGGGAATAAACTTATTCTTAGTGGCTCAGAAGAAGATGATAAAGGTAAAAAGCATACTTTAGTAGAAACCTATATAAAGCAGTAAACTTCTTATATCATTACCCTTAGAAACTTATTTAAGGAATAAAAAGAGCAAAACGCATTAAAGTGCTTTGCTCTTTTTTAATCTGCTAACTCCAAAAATCTTAACTTACTCTGTTGTAGTTTTTTTAGGTAATTCATTATGTTCTTCTCGTTTAAATACAAAAGTGTCATAATAAGTATTGAAAAATTGTACAAACATAACCGCACCTTGTCGGTCTTTGTATACTTCTACTAACAAATCCCCATCTTTATCAGGAGCTATGCGTATTCTATCAATATCTACTCCTAAAAAAATAGGAATAAACGGATAGATTCTAAACCTATTATAGCGTTGCCAAAAGTTCTTCTTCTGTTTGCCTTTAAAACCAGCTACCATTCTCACAGTAGTGGTGCTATCCTTCACTTTTTGGTAACTTACGTACAGCGAATCTGCTTTTACTTGCAGTTTAAACCTACTTAAAGGTAGCGCTGTTTCTTGGTATTCTTTGGGCAGTAGCGGAAAGAACAAGGGAGCTTGCTTTTCCATAGGCTCAGAATACACATAATACGTTCCTTCATTAAGTGTCTTAATAGCAGCTTCATCCATAAGAGCTGTCATTTTAGGGCGTTGCACTGTTTTACACGAAAACAGCAATAACGATAGTAAAACAAAAGTAATGGTTCTCATATTAAATTATTATTAATCATTCACCACTAATCATCAGTTTCTCTCTTTTAGCATCGGTACAAACTGAAAAGTCCCGTGCGTAGTCTTGTGAAATTCTTTTTCCGAAATGCGCTCGTAAAGCGTCATTGTTTGAGTTTCTTCTCCTATCGGAATTACCAAACGTCCTCCTACCGCCAATTGTGCAAGCAACGCTTTCGGTACATAAGGAGCGCCTGCCGTTACCAAAATACGGTCAAAAGGCGCTTCGTTAGGAATCCCTTTATAACCGTCGCCAAAGTACATATGCACAGTACGATTCATTAGTTTGGGAAGTAGTTTTTGTGTTTGCTTAAAGAGTTTCTGTTGTCGTTCAATAGTGTAAAGCTGTACCCCTAAATATAGCAGTACACTAGCTTGATAGCCACTGCCCGTACCTATCTCCAATACTTTTTGTCGAGGTGATACTTGTAGCAATTCCGTTTGGAAAGCTACGGTATAGGGTTGAGAGATAGTTTGCCCTTCCTCTATCGGGAAAGCCTTATCTTGGTAAGCGTGGTCTTCAAAACTGCTGTCCATAAACAAATGGCGTGGTATCGTGCGAATAGCCTCCAATACACGCTTGTCCTTTATGCCTTTTTCTCTCAATAAATCAGCTAATTGATTCCGTAATCCTTTGTGTTTTAATGTGTCTTTCAGCGGTAGCATCTTCTTGTATTTTCGGGTACAAAATTCAACCTTTTTTTTCAACTAAAAAAGTATTTGTGTTATTTTTTTGCTAAAAAGTTGATTAGTTTAAAAATTATTTATACTTTTGTGGCGGAAAAAACTAAATTAGGAAAGAGATGAAGCGTTTAAAACGTAACTTGCATTTCATCTTTGTCTTCCTTTTAGCTACGGCTTGCAGAGTGAGCGATACCTCCTCTGAAGCCACTCAAGTAGTGAAAGTTGAAGATAGATATGAAATGACACTACCTAACTCTCTTACCAGCCAAAATAATCTTTATGAAGAAGCCTCTCTGCAATATGGCAACGGTAAGTCTGAGCTTTTTGTTGCAGTAATCGATGAAGACCGCAAGGAGCTTAATGAGGTACTTTACCAAGTGTTAAAGGACTCTTTGCATATTAAAAACAAAAAAGCCTTTGTTAAATCCTTCGGATTAAAGGACTATTTTAGCATCTGCAAAAAAGGTTGGGCAGAAGCCAAGATGATGCGCCCTACTGATAAACAAATCACCGAAACTACCATTAATAAATATCCTGCTGTAGTAGTTGAAACTACCGAAACCGTCAATGGTATCGGAGTCTTTTACGTGGTAGCTATTGTCGAAACTAAAAAGACCTACTACCAAGTTTTTACCTGGACGTTAGCTAGCAAAAAAGAAAAGAATTACCAGCAGATGAAGGACATTATCAATTCCCTAAAAGAATTATAAATACTTATCTAATGACTATTAATGTAGCCCTTGCCAGCTTTGGTATGAGTGGACGGGTATTTCACGCCCCTTTCGTAGCACAACACCCACAGTATCACCTCTATGCGATAGTAGAACGCCATCGTTCCGATTCGCACGCTCTATATCCTGATGCTAAACTTTATCGCTCAGTAAACGAAATGCTACAAGACCCTGCGATAGATTTGGTAGTGGTCAATACCCCCGTGCAAACCCATTATGAGTATGCCAAAGAAGCGTTATTAGCAAATAAGAATGTATTGGTAGAAAAGCCTTTTACGGTTACTGTCGAGCAGGCTGAAGAACTCAATACATTGGCTACAAAACAAGGCAAGCTGCTTTCTGTTTACCAAAATAGGCGTTATGATGGCGATTATTTAAAGGTAAAAGAAATAGTAAACAGTGGTGTACTGGGCGAACTCAAAGAAGTAGAAATGCGCTTCGACCGTTTCCGAAGTGAAATTAGTGCCAAGGCTCATAAGGAAACTCCCGAACGTGGGGGAGGGGCTCTCTACGATTTAGGAGCACATCTCATAGACCAAGCTCTCCAACTATTCGGTACTCCTAAAAATGTATATGCCGATTTGGGTTACCTTCGCAAAGGTACTCAAACCGACGATTATTTTGAACTGATTCTCTTTTACGAAAACGAACTACGCGTCCGCCTTAAATCCACTACCTATGCTTTGGAACGCCAATGGGAGTACACCTTGCACGGCACTAAGGGTTCCTTCCTTCAACAGCGGTTCGACGGACAAGAAAATGCCTTAGTAGCGGGCACTATCCCTTCAGCCTCTCAGTGGTTGCCTTCTGTTACTGAGCCTAATGGCATTCTCCATACACTTGAAAAACGTTTGTTTACCACTGCCCAACACGGTAACTATTGGCTTTTTTATAACGACCTTTACCAAGCTTTAACGGGCAAAGGTGTCAATCCCGTCCCTGCTACTCAAGCCCTTGAAATTATCAAACTTATTACTCAATTTAGCCAATAACACAATCTGCTAATTCTCTAATTTTTTAATTTGCAAATTACAACCTTCCTTGCAAGAATTTCTTTACTTTCTTCACATCATACCCCTTCCCCGATTCTAAATCTTCACTTTTTTGAGTGAAAAGCACATCTCCTTTTTCGTTGAGAATCAAAAAAGAGGGATAACCATATTGTGCGCCAGGGTTTCCATACTTTTTAAAAGCCTTTTCATTCTTGTTTTCAGGCGAGAAGTTCAGGTGATAGAAAATATATTTCTTATCCAAAATACTTTTCAGTTCAGGCGTAGTAGTTACCAAATGGTTAAAGCGCAAGCACCACACACACCAATTCCCACCTATTTGCACCAACACTTTTTTGTGTTCTTTTTTAGCTTGTTTTAGCAGTTGTGTAATACGTGCATCACCGTCTTCCTCAGGGTGATAAGGTTGTTCATAACCAGCGCGTTCTTTACTTATTTCCTCACTGTTTTGAGACCAAAGAGCAGTACCTCCCCAGCAGAGGAGTGCTATAAAAAAGTATTTCTTCATAAAAACCAAATCTTTTGAAAATATATAATTACAAAAAAAGTGCCAAGATATTTCAAGAGCTACATTGAGGCTGTTCCAAAAGTCTTAAATTGCATTTGCGTCGCTACACTTTGCCAAAGTTGCCTGTGCGACTTGCACCTTTGCCAAAGTTGATTGCCTTGATAATCAATTTCTTTTAGTTATATTGTAGAGGCGATTGGCAAATTGCCTTCACAAAACAAAACTTTTCGGACAAGCTTCATATCCCTACATTTTCAGAATAAACATTACTAAATTTCCTCTTTTCAATAGATTTTATCTATCATAAATGGTTCTTATAAATATCTAATATATAAGTTATTAATAGCGTTCCTTCGTCTTTTGTTCGTCTTTTGTTCGTCTTAGCTTCGTCTTAGGTTCGATTTAGCTTCGGTCAAACTCCCTCCAAAATGGCTCTTTTTTCCTCATTTCTCATAGATAATATCTATATAAAGAAAACTATCCGCTTAATGAGTTGATATTTTTTAAATATCATAACTATTTTATAGTTTCAATTTTTATTGATTTTTAAGATTTCCATAAGGTTAGATATTCCTTTTTTATTCTGAATTTTCATTTGCTAATTTTCTAATTGGCTAATTCCCAAATTACTAATACATTATCTTAAAAATATTTCATAAAAAGTATGGTTATTCCAAAACAAAACATTACCTTTGCCTATCATTAATGAAAAATAAACGAAACAATTGCTTTTTATGGATAAGTATTCTTTTTTGAATGCCGCAAGTACGGCTTATTTTGGTGATTTATATGATAAATATCTCGAAAACCCCGATGCGGTAGAACCCAGTTGGCGCGCTTTCTTTCAAGGTTTCGATTTTGCTCAAGAGCAATACAGCACTCCGGTAGAAGAAGCAGTACCTGTAATGGTACAACAAGTGGTGGGTAACGAAAACCCTGCGCTTTCCGAAACTGTCAAGAAAGAGTTTGCCGTGCTTAACCTCATCAATGGTTATCGCACTTACGGTCACTTATTCGCACAAATTAATCCGCTACGTCCTCGTGAGCCATATACACCTACTTTGGCTATCGAAAACTACGGGCTTACGACGGCTGACCTCAATACTACCTTCGATGCTGCTCGTGAAATAGGCTTAGCTCCCTCGCCTTTAAGTGCAATTATTGAGGCGTTGGATACTACTTATTGTAAGTCGATAGGGGTAGAATATCAGTATATTCACAATCTCCAAGAACGCGATTGGTTCACCAAACGATTACAGCAAAATCACAATAAACCTCAGTTTTCTAAGGAAGAAAAACTGCAAATCCTTAACAAACTTAATGAAGCCACTTCTTTTGAGAACTTCCTTCATACTAAGTATGTAGGTCAAAAACGCTTTTCGCTTGAAGGCAACGATGCGCTTATCGCAGGTCTCGATTTTATGGTGGAAGCTGCTGCCGAGCAAGGCGTAAAACACGTAGTACTCGGTATGGCGCACCGCGGGCGATTAAATGTATTAGCCAATGTGTTTGGTAAGAATCCAAAGGATATCTTTTCCGAGTTCGACGGTAAGGATTACGAAATGGACGATTGGTTCGACGGTGATGTAAAATACCACTTGGGTATCACCACCCAACGCACTACTCGTGCCGGAAAAACCGTAGATATGAATTTGGTACCTAATCCTTCGCATCTCGAAGCTGTAGATGCCGTTGTAGGAGGTATTACTCGTGCGAAACAAGACCACTATTGTCAAGAAAATTTCCGGCAAGCCTTGCCTATCATCATTCACGGTGATGCTGCTGTGTCAGGGCAGGGTATCGTCTACGAAACGGTGCAGATGTGTGGCTTGAGAGGCTTCACCAATGCGGGTACCGTTCATATAGTGATAAACAACCAAGTAGGGTTCACTGCTAATTTTGCCGACTCGCGTTCGTCGTTGTACTGTACCGATATTGCAAAGATGAACGATTCGCCTGTGCTTCACGTAAATGCCGACGATGCCGAAGCCGTAGTGCGCACTTTTCTCTTGGCAATCGATTACCGCCAAGCCTTTGGCAAAGACGTGTATATCAATCTCTTTGGCTATCGTAAATACGGTCATAATGAAGGCGATGAACCACGTTTTACACAACCTCTTTTGTACAAAATTATAAGTAAGCACGACAATCCCCGCAATATTTACGCACAGAAGCTAATCGAAGAAGGTCTCATACAGCAAAGTTATGTTGCCGAGATAGAGAACGCTTATAAAGCTACTCTTGATGCTGACCTCGAAGCATCTCGTCGTGAACCACTTACGATATTAAAGCCCTTTATGCAAACCGAATGGCAAGGCTTTGAAATAGCATCGCCAAAACAAATGTTACAAAAGGTAGATACAACTATTAGCAAAGGGAAACTCGACACAATAGCCAAGGCACTTACTGAATTGCCTGCCGATAAACCTTTTATCAGTAAGGTGAAAAAGATTGTAGCCGACCGTAAAGAGGCGTATGCACACAACCATATCGATTGGGGAATGGCAGAGCTCTTGGCGTATGGTTCACTCCTTACTGAGGGCTATGATGTACGTATCACTGGTGAAGATGTGCAACGGGGTACATTCTCGCACCGTCACGCTGTGCTCAAAACAGAAGATACCGAAGAAGAAATATGCTTCTTGCAAGACCTCAAAGCTAAACAATTGGCAACAGGTACTTTCCATATCTACAATTCGCTGTTATCCGAATATGGAGTCTTGGGCTATGAGTACGGCTATGCAATGGCAAGTCCGCGCACGCTCACCATATGGGAAGCACAGTTCGGCGATTTCTCCAATGGCGCACAAATAATGATTGACCAGTACATCTGTTGTGGTGAAGACAAATGGAAAGTGCAAGACGGATTGGTAATGTTACTCCCTCACGGTTATGAAGGACAAGGAGCTGAGCACTCTTCGGCACGCATAGAACGCTATTTGCAACTCTGTGCTGAGAACAATATGTATGTAGCCAATTGTACTACCCCCGCTAACTTTTTCCACCTACTACGCCGCCAAATGAAGACTACCTTCCGTAAGCCGTTGGTAATATTCACTCCTAAAAGCTTATTGCGTCACCCCCAAGTGATTTCAACTGTAGAAGACTTAGCTGGCGGACAGTTCCAAGAGGTGTTAGACGATCCTATTGCTAAAGCTCAAAAAGTAAAACGCGTAGTATTTTGCTCTGGTCGCTATTACTACGACCTCTATGCCGAACGCGAAAAACTTGGCAGAGACGATATAGCCTTAGTGCGCATCGAGCAGTTGTTCCCGCTACCGCTAACACAGCTCAAAACCATTATAGCGAAGTACAAACACGCCACCGACTTTATTTGGGCGCAAGAAGAACCTAAAAATATGGGCGCTTATGGTTATATGTTAATGAATTTCGATTTGTTAAAATGGCGTTATGTAGGTACTCCCGCCTATGCAGCCCCTGCCTCTGGTAGCCATACTCGTGACCGCAAACGCCACAACAAAGCTATCGCGGCTGTATTTGAATAATAAAAAACTAAAAATACCAATTGATATGAAACGAATTATTACATTACTATTGCTGATAACCACTTATGCACTATCAGCGCAAAAAACAGTTACCAAAATTGTGTCACGAGAGCAGAATTCACCCTTGCTCGTGGTGAATGGCGTTCTGATAGACGATAACAAGATAGGTAGTATCTTTTTAAACGCAATTGATCCTAATGATATTGAGAATATCAACGTACTTAAAAGCGCACTTAAAGATCCTTCTGCTACTGTTTTATGTAGCAGTAAAGCCGAAAAAGGAGTGGTTATTATTACTTTGAAGAAAAGCAAAGACACTTCTAAGAAAGATAACCTATCAGGAATAGAAAATTCTAATAAAGCTTTTCCTCTGGTTGTTGTCAATGATGTAGAGTTTTCAGATCCTGAAGTAGGAAAGCTTTTTATGAACAATGTCAGCCCTAAAAGAGTAGAGAGTATCGTAGTGCTAAAAGACAAAAAAGCTACTGAAAAATACGGTGAGAAAGCTAAAAATGGAGTGATTTTAGTTACTCTAAAAGGTAATCCTGAAAAGTTGGATACACCACCTTATGAACCTAAATCGTAGCACGACGAGCAATTCGTCGCAAACTTTGGCAAAGTTCAATCCCTATGGGGAACGTAGCTTTCTAACACATAACACCTAAAAAGATGAGTCGAACTTTTTACATTAAAAACACACAAGCACCTGAAGAAATGACTCCTCAGCAATTGCTCGACCTCCAGCGTGAGGGATTTGTACAATACTCTATTGATGATAACGACGAGCATTACTCTCAAGTGATGAATGCACCGCTCAGTGATTGGGGCTATATGCTGATGGGACAAGAAGGCATTAGTGGTCGCGGTTTTGAGGTCTCTTACGACACCGAAACCCAAGACTACGGTGTGCGCGTCTTTACTCCCAGTACCGAAGCCGATTGGTTAGGTGCGTACGAGTTTATTGGCAAAGTAGCCACTGCATTGGGTAGCAAAGTAGTTGATGAAGAAGGAGAGGTTTATGAACCCAATGCCATTACGTACGATTATAGAAACGATATTAAATTTGGTATCAAATGTTATGAAGGTGAAAAAGGAGGATCTTATCTGTTCGGTGTCTACCGTCCTATATGTTTGTCAGACGAAATGATAAACGAGTTATTAGCTGCCGAAGATAAGGTAAAAGCCTTTAGTCAGCTTATAGAAAAACAACTATATGAGCACCCTGATGCGTATATCGCACGTCAGCAGTTTTTTAGAAATGACAGAGGAGAGGTGATGGGAGCTTATGCTCTTACAGAGGGCGTCCCTACTATCTTGCCATATGAATATCCGCCTTTTGTAGATTTCACCCAAGTAAACCTCAGTCAAGACGATGTAAAGTTGTGGCGCATTAGTTTGGTAGTCATCAACGGCGATGAAAACGACCCTGATGCTTATGAGGTACTCGATGGACTCGATTACCAAACCTTTTTAGAGCGATTGCCTCAAGAGAAAATACAAAAACTCGATGGTCACTATATGCTTATAACCCTCAACCGAAAAGAACTTGAAACTCTCTTGCAAAATGATAAACAAGAACGCAAAGGATTCTTAGCAAAATTGAAAAACTTTTTAACGACGAAATAACTAATACCTAACACCTAAAACTAAACGATATGTTGGAAATGAAAGTCCCCTCACCCGGGGAATCTATCACCGAAGTAGAAATAGCCCGTTGGCTTGTAAAAACGGGTGATTATGTAACCAAAGACCAAGCTGTTGCCGAAGTGGATTCGGATAAGGCAACCCTCGAACTTCCCGCTGAAGCCAGTGGAGTTATTACACTGCAAGCCGAAGAAGGCGAAGCTGTAAAAGTAGGACAAGTGGTATGCTTGATTGATACTAAAGCAAAAGCGCCAGCAGGAGCTTCATCAGCAGGTACTTCACCATCACAACCAGTTAAACAGGAAGCTCCTGAGACACCCAAACCTACAGCTTCCGTACCTTCCACAGTTCCTATAACACCTGCATCTTCTGCAAAGCAAGTTCCAAGTCCTGCCGCTCGTAAAATATTAGCAGAACGTGAGATTCCTATATCAGCAGTAGTGGGTACAGGCAAAGGCGGTCGTATTACCAAAGATGATGCACTTAAAGCCTCTAAACCTTCGATGGGGACTCCTACGGGTGGTGTGCGCAAAGAAGTGCGTACTAAGATGAGTATGTTGCGCCGAAAAGTAGCCGAACGATTGGTGAGTGCTAAGAATGAAACTGCTATGCTCACTACCTTCAATGAGGTGGATATGACGGCTATTTACGAGTTGCGTACACAGTATAAAGATACCTTCAAAGAGCGCCATAATGTGAGTCTCGGCTTTATGTCGTTCTTTACTTTAGCCGTCGTGCGTGCCCTTAAACTCTTCCCCGATGTCAATTCGATGATTGACGGACAAGACAAGGTAACTTACGATTTCTGCGACATCTCTATAGCCGTTTCAGGTCCTAAAGGCTTGATGGTTCCCGTGATTCGCAATGCCGAGAACCTTTCGTTTAGAGGTGTGGAAGCCGAAGTAAAACGCTTAGCTACCCGCGCTCGTGATGGACAAATTACGGTAGATGAAATGACTGGTGGTACTTTTACGATTACTAATGGGGGCGTGTTTGGCTCTATGCTTTCTACTCCTATCATCAATCCGCCACAATCAGGGATTTTGGGTATGCACAACATCGTCGACCGCCCTATCGTGCGCAACGGACAGATAGTGATTGCCCCTGTAATGTATGTCGCTCTTTCATACGACCACCGTATCATCGATGGGCGTGAATCAGTAGGATTTTTAGTAGCTGTAAAAGAAGCACTTGAAAATCCTGTAGAAATTCTAATGAATAGCAATCCTAAACAAGCTCTTGAGCTCTAAGGAATTAGAGAAAAAGATATAGAAAACTCCCTATAAAGCTAACAGCTTTATAGGGAGTTTTTATAATTAGTAAATTATGAATCAGTTACTTTACAAAGCAACGGCTTTCATTTCTTCAATGAAACGCAGAGCGAGTTTATCGGCTTCTGCTTGACTTTTAGCTTCAGTGTAAATGCGAATAATAGGTTCAGTATTAGATTTTCGCAAGTGTACCCAGCTTTGAGGAAAATCAATCTTTAAGCCATCGATAGTATTGATTTGCTCGTGTGCGTACTTCTCCTGCATTTCACGTAAGATATTATCGGGGTTAATGTCTTTGGTAAGTTGTATTTTGTTCTTGCTCATATAATAAGCAGGATAACTATTGCGCAAGGTCTTTACACTGCATTTTCTTTCAGCAAGTAAGGAAAGGAATAACGCTACACCTACCAAAGCGTCACGACCATAGTGTAGTTCAGGATAGATAATACCTCCATTGCCTTCACCACCTATGATTGCGTGCACTTCCTTCATTTTAGCAACTACGTTTACCTCACCTACAGCTCCTGCTGCATACTGTACTCCGTGCTTTTCGGCTATATCTCTCAATGCACGAGAAGAAGAGAGGTTAGAGACTACATTTCCTTTGGTTTTTCCTAAAATATAATCGGCGCAAGCAACCAAAGTATATTCTTCGCCGAACATTTCACCTTCTTCCGTAATAAAAGCTAATCTATCTACATCGGGGTCTACTACGATACCAAAATCGGCTTTTTCTTCAAGTACTTTTTTACAGATGTCTCCCAAATGTTCTTTTAAAGGTTCGGGGTTATGAGGAAAATGTCCGTTTGGTTCACAATACAAACGAACTACTTCTACGCCAAAACGTTCTAATAACTTTGGAATTGCAATACCTCCTGTGGAGTTCACCGCATCAACAACTACTTTGAATTTACAATTGCGTATGGCTTCGATAGTGGATGATGTTAGCAACCCTAACACTGCCTCAATATGTTTTTGAATATAGGTATTATCGTGAGAAATGCTTCCTAAAGCTTCTACATCAGCAAAAACCACTTTGTTCTCTTGAGCAATGGTTAGAATTCTTTCGCCTTCTTTAGCACTGAGGAACTCTCCCTTATTATTGAGAAGTTTTAGGGCGTTCCACTGTTTAGGATTATGACTTGCAGTGAGAATAATGCCCCCATCGGCTTTTTCCATTGTAACAGCTACTTCGACGGTAGGAGTTGTACTTAGCCCGATATCCACTACATTAATGCCTAATCCTACAAGGGTGTATTGTACTAAGTTCTGTATCATTTCGCCCGAAATACGTGCGTCTCTTCCTACAACTACCTTTATATTTGCTTTGTTGAGGTTTTCTTTGAGCCACGTACCATAAGCGGCAGCGAATTTTACGGCATCGATAGGGGTTAGATTTTCATCGGGTACACCTCCAATAGTACCACGAATACCTGAGATTGATTTGATTAATGACATAATTTAAGTGATTATACTCTCTTCAAAAGATAATGATAAGATAGAAGAGAGAGTGTTTTTTCGCGACAAAAATAGGATAAAAAAATGATATATAAAAATTTGAAATCATAAAGATTAATGGTTAATGGTTAGTGATTAATGATTAATGGTTAATGGTTAAATTAAAGGAGGCTTATGGGATAAACGAACAACAGGCGAAGAAAGAATGGGTCTACAGTGGGTCTACAGTGGGTCTACAACGAACAAAAGACGAACAAAAGACGAACAATGAACGAAGGAAAAGTGAAGGTAAGTTAAAGCTAAGATAGGAATAAAAAGAAGGTTATTAGTGGAACTCAACTTTGCCAAAGTCTCAAACTTTGGCAAAGTGTATACAAATAACGGTATGAGCCACAAGGGTGGATAAAGAATAAATGAACAAAAAGCGAATTTAAAGTAAATGAAATTGCGATTTTCTATGGCTTTATAGAAAAGATATTTGCTTATACTGATTTGCGATAGGAGCGCCACCAACGTTCGGGGATAGTGCCACTAATGGCTTCTTCGTAGTCTTGAGGTAGACAAGGGATAAGTCCGGATGGTATGTGGTTTTGAGGTCCGGAGTATTTATCGCCTCCGGGTTTCATCCACCAGCGTTCGGTTTGTGTACTTTTGAAGAACTCTATTTGGATATCTTCAATGGGTACGATGTATTTAGTGTAATTCTCGTCGTTTATCACAGGTAGTTCTTTGATACGGAAGTTAAATCCTTCGTAGAAATACCAAAGCATTTCGGCGAGTAGCTGACTTGCCAAATCGGTATTGGGGATATCGAAAATACCTGCCACTTGTACATTACTACTGATACCTGCATAACGCGTGATAGCACATATTTCCCTACTATTGAAGCCGTTTACATTCCCTTCAGTTAACATATCTTTTGCCTGCACACAGGTCATATCGACGCTTACGATATCGGCATCACGCATTGCGGGCTCGATAATCTTCAAATCATTCACTATATTGCCCAAGCGGTGTACTTCAAAACACATTTTTTCGAGCAAATCGAGCTCTTCTTGAGCTACGTAATAAGACTGATAGCCGAGATTGGTAAAATCGAGTAAATTCACGGGAGGTTCTGAAATGAGTTTGCTCATATAGGAGCTCTCTACAAAGAGTTCTTCGGTATCGCCAAAATCAAACTTAGCATCTACACACACTACATTCACCATTTGTTCGAGACTATCGAAAGCGCGGTAGAGGGAATAAGTAAAGTCTTGCGAACCACCCAGCACCACAGGGATAACGTCTTGCTTAATGAGCTCGGCTACAATTTCTTCGATAGCAAAATGAGTATCGTCGTCGGTTTCGCCTAAGGGCAAGTTACCCAAATCGGCAATGGCAAAATTCCAATTTCCCATAAAGAGAGAATACAGATGCTGACGAAAGCGATAGAATGACTGTCCTTCTGTTTCGATACAGAAAAAGGCAATTTTCACGTCGGTAAGGTCAGGTAAACCAAGGGAGGGGAGGTGTTTATGGAGTTGGAAACCCACTTGTTGTGGCTTGTAATCGTCTAAGGTAAAAGCTTCATCAACGGGTTGTAAATAGGATAGTGACATAATTTTTCTTATTAATAGACGACAAAGGTAGGGGATAATTAGCAAATTAGCAAATTTGAGGATTAGCAAATTATTTGAGGTTCTTCACTTGTAGTTCGTAATTATTTATTATTTTTGCAAAAAATTACTATGTTCTTACGTCGTTACATACTCTTTTTCTTCACCTTGCTGAGCTTCGCTCTGCAAGCTCAGCAGTACCCTGTGGACGTGCAAGTGTTTGTTACTCCGCCCTATCCACAGAGTCTGAGAGGGTATGCCGACACCTTTGAACAGAAGATACAAGCACACTTTCTGCTTAAAGACCTCTCTACCGGCGGACGCCCCTTTGTGCTTCGCTTCTCGTTAGAGGACTTCCAAGGACAAGTCATTGCCCAAACACCCGACTATATTACCCCCTATTTGGTAAACCTCTCCCCAGGTGTACGACGCACACTTACCAATATAGATTTCAAAACCCTACTGCACTACGAAAACCTCTACGGTATTAATGAGGCGACTTATAACGGACTACTTCCTGAGGGTACTTATTTTATTGGCTTGTCGCTTTACGATGTAGCTACTGGACGCCCCGTGTCCAATAAAGGACGCGCGATGATACAAGTGCGCCGCTACTCACCCCCTGTGCTTACGATGCCTCAAAAAGGCGAAGTGCTTACCAAAAAGAACGCTTTTCAGCATATTGTTTTCCAATGGATGCCTCGCGATGTAGCCCCCTTTATGCAGTATGAGTTCACCCTCAAAGAAGTATGGGACTCGGCATTGGTGCCAGAAGAGGCGTTTATGACGGGACGATTGGTGTACCAAACTAAAACCTTTTCACCAGCTTTGGCATACACTAATATGATGCCTATACTGTTGGAAAACAAGCGCTACGTATGGCAGGTACGAGCTTTTACAAATAACCCCAATAACCCTAACGAACAGTCGTACTTTAAAAACAACGGCAATTCCGAGACTTTTTACTTTGATTTAGTCTCTCATTGTGAAGCGCCGAAGTT